>JAJYXH010000005.1 GCA_021791075.1 Microcaldota archaeon | reverse complement strand
ACATACCATAACACCCTGTATTTACCTAGTACCGTATTTCGGGTGAGTTCGATTCTTAATGCATTTATCTCTGCATTGTCCCTTACAAGAGCATAAAATAGGAGATCATAACTCTTTCCAGCAAGCAGCATTGCAAGTTGTATTTTTGGCTCTTTATCATATACCTCCTTTATCTCTTTTTCAGTAGGTGCATTGTCAAGGAACTTTGCTAGTACCATGAACTTTATGAATCCCAACTTCTCTACGTCTATCTCTGCGAGATACTTTATCCAATACTTCTTTTCCAACTTCTTCACAACCCTGTATGCCTGTGGAGCTGATAGGCCTATTCTTTTCCCTATAAAGTTGAAGGATGCCCTGGCATTCATGCTGAGTATTTTTAAGACTTCCTGTTCGACTGCAAGCTCTTTTTTCTCCTTTTTTCGCATAGTTGCCCTCTGGATATGAAATATATATCAAATAGACCTTTATATATTGGTATGTTGCTGCCATACTACTCTTTTATATCTCAGAACTAATTATATATAAGTTAAGACATAATATGTACCAAGGGAAAAGGGATCGAATGAACAATTGCACAACCCGCATTGTTTCTTTTTCTATGGCTAGACCGAACCCCCAACTAACCCACATCTCTGGCCGTCAGATTCGGTCCCCTCCTTCCCCCTTTTCTGCTTAAACGGCATTTCATGTCTGGTGGTATATGTGAGCATAATAGGAAGGATCTTCAGTGCAAGGGAGAAGCCCTATGTTGACCCAAACGCGGACAGGCCGGTGAAGATGGTGCCTGACGGATACAAGTCGTGGAGAATAGTATACGCTGACTGATCTTTTTCATACTTTCAAGAGAGTCTATACGGGGTGGAGAGAGTGAATAGGAGCAATATATGAAAGGTGAACCGTGGCTATCACTACTTCTTTGTGAAGCCGGGCAGGAACGGGAATCTGCACAAGGCAGCGGCACGGTTGATGGGGATAAGGAAGGTCAGGGAGGTGGCTATCACTGAGGGAGATTATGGATTCGTAGTCAAGGCCAACGACGTAAAGGACGGCGAGAAAGAGGTGGTACGGGAGATTGCAAGGCTGTCGGAGGCAGCTCGAAGAGGGCCGTATGCCATTGCAGGTACGTGAGAAGTTGATTTTGGTTAGAATATTGGGAGACAAGTGCAGAGAGGAGTAGGAACTTTGGATCGAATAGCGGCGCTGAGGCGGTTGGACAGAGATCCGCAGGATAGAGTAAGGGAGCTTGAAGACGAGTCGGTACTGATAAAACGGAAGCTGCTAAGCGTCCCAGAGATGGATCGGCGCTATGCATACAGGATGAGGGTAAGCGTGGACGAGGTATTGAGTGATATTAGGAACATACTGTGTACAGAAAGGCGCAGCAACTAGAACACTTCCGGCCTTGGCCAGTTGATGTCGTTGGGCTTGACCTCCTGCTCCGTTACCGTCATCGTGGAGGCGCTCATCCTGCTGTACATGAGGGATGCGAGTCCCGCAAGCTCTACGGCTGTGGCTAGGAGGAAGTAGTCGGTGCTCGTGTTGAAGTACTGGTAGCTCAGCGCTATCAGTGCAAGTACGCCGAGCATCAGGCCGGGATAGAAACCGAGCCGCGGCTTCGCAATGAGAAGAAGGCCGAAGACAAAGCTGAAGAACATGATGCTCAGGTTTATCGCCTGATAGGTGTAGGTCGAGATGAATGTGTTGATGAAGTATGAGAACCCTTTGGCCGAGATGGTGTTTAGGAAGAAGATCGCTGTAGGATAGATGAAGTAGGCAAGAACGAATGCACCTATTATCAGGATCGCTCCGGCAAGGTGGCTGAATGAAACGTTGCCATAGACAGGAACGCCAGTGCCTGCTGAGACATTGTCGATGTCCTCAAGGCAGTATAAGTCCTGCCCGTACTTGACAAGGTCGGCATAGCAGAAAGGCCTCTTGCAGTAGTCACATTGGGCGTAAGCAGGACGCCATGGATGGGTGACGCACTTCATGCCCTGAACGTCAGCATTCTGAGCAATTGGAGTTGCTGCCTCCTGGCCAGTTGCGACACCTACCTGCTCTTCAACAGGGGGCGTGGGAGCAATCCTTTGGGCTGGTGCGGCCTGCTCGCGCTGGGCCTGCTTTGGCTGCTCCTTTTGAGGAGCCGGAAGCTCTAGCTCACTCTCTGGTGGTGAAAGCATCTCCCGCTTCTTTGCGTTTGCCAGATTCTGAGTGCCGACAGAACTCATTCCGCGTCTCTTGAATATTAAGAGATCCTCAGAGTCTGGTGCCAATAACTCAACCCCTATCAATATCCTGACAGGTTCCTTGCCGCGGCCCTCTGTGCCTGCCTCTTCTTCTTCTCGAATATTCCCCTGTGCTTTGCGCAGCTTATGCAATAGTATACCTTGCGTGAAGTGAAGAATCTTATGTTTCCCTCGTTTGCCTCTGTTCCAAGATTTATCCTCTTCTCTTCAGTGACTGCCTTGTTCCTTGGCACCATCCTGCCGCAGTTGTCGCAATGCACCGGCGGTTCTCGTCCTCTCATCAATTACACCGTTTGGTCTGAATTCAATATGATACATATCAGTATATATATCCATCTGGGCTGGCATGACGAGGCAGATCTAGCTTCCGATCTTGAAATGCCTTAGGGCGGCGATTTTTATCGCGTCATTCACAAACAGGAATATCACGGCAAGCGCCAGCGTAAGAAGTATCGGGGCGGTGCCTATTCCCTGCACGACGATACCGTAATAGGAGATTATTATCCCTACGGATATACCGATCAGCGAGGAGACGATCAAGGCGGTACTCGGCCGCGACTTCCAGAAGAACCGACGCTCCCGAAAGTTTAATACTGTCATCTGGTCAGTTACATTCAGCATGAGGAAGATCAGGGTCTGGAATCCCGCAACGGAGAGGCCGAACACACCTAAGCCGATTGGAATGAATAGAAGTGCCTCGAGCATTAGGGCAACTCCCATGATCCCCGAGACGTAGACCATTGATCTTATGTTCCAGACGTCGGGCTTGCCAGAGTATCCGGTATTGTCCGTTGAGATCGAGATGTTCACGATGTCATTAGTGAATATCAGGAGTATCAGGAGCAGGGGCGTTATGGGTATGAAGTTGAACGCAATGAATGTGATGCCTACAAACCCGACGATCTGGAAGACCTTTGCGACCTTTACCATGGTGTACGTTGCCATGCGCTCGAAGATCTTCCTGCTCTCCTTCACCGCGTCGACTATCACCTCCAGGCCGTTCTTTGTCAGCACCAGCGCAGCGGCACTCTTGGCCACGTCGGTAGCATTGGATACCGCTATCCCTACGTCAGCCTGCCTGAGCGCCGGAGCGTCGTTTACACCGTCGCCGGTCATGCCCACGATCATGTTCCTCTTCTGAAGCGCGTTGACAATCGTGTATTTGTCCTCAGGATAGATGTTTGCAAAGCCGTCAGATCTTATTATCTCGTTCTCAAGGTCGCGTTCGCCAGGGAGCGCCTTGTCCATGCTTATTATGTTGCCGCCTATGCCCACCTCCCTTGAGATCTGATCGGCAACGGCCACGTTGTCTCCTGTAAGCATCTTTACCGAGATCCCGAGATCCTGCATCTCCTGGATCAGAGAGCTAGCATCGTGGCGCGGAGCATCATAGAGTGCTATAAGACCGATTATCAGCCATCTCCCTCTCCTATGACGGATTGCAACTGCTATGGTCCTGAAGCCCCTCTTGGCAAATGAGGCGACGTCCTCGTTTATTACCTTCGCGTCCCTACGGCTCGGACGAGCCAGCTTGAGGAGCGTTAGCACGGCGCCCTTCGTGACCTCATAAGTCTCCCTGTCCTCTATCGCGGCATAGGTACGCTTGGTTGACGGATCGAACGGCTCGAACTCGAGTTGCTTGCCCTGCCTTATCCCGTGGCTATTGGAGTAGTACAGCACCGCGTCATCTATGGGGTCGTTGTCCTCCTTCCTTGACGCCTCGGCCGCGTGCTTAAGGACCAGCTCGGTGCTTCCACGCAGGGCCACGACATTCTTCACCGTGATCCTGTTCTGGGTTATTGTCCCCGTCTTGTCAACGCAGAGCACGCCCATTGTGGCCGTATTCTCTATGGCCTCGAGCCTGGTTACAAGTATGGACCGCTTTGCGAGCTTCTCGGTTCCGAGCGCCATTGCGACTGTGAATGCGGCTGAGAGCGCCACCGGGACAGATGCTATGACGATGACCAGAAGGAAGGGGACCATCACGCCGAGGCTCAGATGCAGCCTGAAGAAGCCGTATAGGAACATTATCAGCACCACGGCTGCGTCTCCTGCGACAAGGTACTTGACGAACCCCATTATCACGTCTTCGAGATGAGATCTGGGCTTCGCGGATTTGACAAGCTCTGCGGTCTTGCCGTACCTCGTCCTGGTTCCGGTAGCATTGACTATGCAGGTCGCCTCACCGCGCTTCACAACCGTAGCCTGGTATACCTGGCTTCCGACCTCTTTCTCTACTGGCATTGATTCGCCAGTGATAATGGCCTCGTCTATCTCGAGCAGGTCGCTCTCAATTATCATGGCGTCTGCAGGGACGATGTCTCCAATCCTTATCCTGATCACGTCACCAGGAACAAGAGTCTCGGCACTGACCTGCGTCCAGTGCCTGTCCCTCAGGACCTTTGCCCTTGAGGTGAGCATGCTCTTCAGCGCCCTTACGGAGTTGTCAGCCCTGTACTCCTCAACGAATCCGACAATGGCGTTGAAGACGAGAAGGGCAGTGATGATGTAGAAGTCGGCAATATGGCCAAGGAGATAAGAGAGCAGTATGACGATCCAGAGAAGAAGCTGCACAGGGCCGTAGAACTTCCTGACAAAGAGGAGCAGGTAGTTCTCCCTCTTCTCGGGTATCTGGTTGTATCCAAACTTCTCGAGGCGCTGTTCAGCATCGCCACTGCTCAGCCCCTCCCTTCCCGATTTCAGATCCAGGAAGGCGTTCTCAACCGTCCTTGGCCCGGGATCTTTCCCTCTCATCGATCTCATTGCTCACATTGCATATAAAAATACGTTGCTATACAGAGTCCCCAGAGTCCCAAAAGGGCAGAGTCCCAAAAGAGGCACAAATAAATATCTTAGGCTGCAAATACAATCATGGATCCGGAGTGCAGGAAAATAACACGGGAGATGGTACCAGCGGTCAGGGCCTACCTTGCAGATGTGATGAGCAGGAGGTACGGGTACAAGCAGCAGGACATAGCGAGGAGGCTCGGAATCGCCCAGGTTGCGGTAAGCAAGTACATGAACATGAGGTACTCGGAGCAGGTTGCAAGGCTGAAGGAGGGGATTGCAAGGCATGCGGAAGAGACCCATTTTGTGGAGACGGTCCTCAAGAGCAAGAGCGCAGACGAGGTAAACGAGAGGATAGAGAGGTTCTGCGAGGAGAGCATAGCTTTATGATCGTGGTTTTATGGCAGAAGAGTTAGATCCGTTCAAGATATCACAGAAGCAGCTCGACACGGCGGCAGAGCTGATGAAACTGGACAAGGCGGCACACCAAATACTGAGGGAGCCGCAGAGGACCGTAGTGGTAAACGTACCTGTAAAGATGAGGGACGGAAGAAGCAGGCTCTTCACCGGATTCAGGGTTCTCTACAACGATGCGCGGGGACCGGGCAAGGGAGGGATAAGGTTCCACCCGCAGGAGACGCTCGACACGGTGAAGGCCTTGTCGGCATGGATGACATGGAAGTGCTCACTGGCAAACATCCCGTTCGGAGGCGCGAAGGGCGGAGTTATATGCGATACCAAGAAGATGACACCGGCGGAGATAGAGTCGCTCTCTAGAGGGTACATAAGGGCGATCAGCAAGTTCATAGGCCCGAAGATAGACGTGCCTGCACCTGACGTATACACGACACCGCAGATAATGGGATGGATGAGGGACGAGTATGAGACCATAGTCGGCCATGAGTCGCCCGGAGTGATTACGGGAAAGCCCGTGGAGCTTGGCGGGTCTGAGGGGAGGTTCGACTCGACGGCAATGGGAGGAATGTACGTTCTCAGGGAAGCTGCAAAGCTGCAGAAGATGAAGCTCAAGGGAGCAAAGGTTGCAATACAGGGATTCGGAAATGCAGGGAAGTTCGCGTTCGAGATAGCAACGAAGCTCGCGGGTGCGAAGGTCGTCGCCATATCGGACTCCCAGGGAGGAGTCTACGACCCGAAGGGGCTCGACTACGAGAAGCTCAATGAGGTAAAGGAGAAGACCGGGAGCGTGCAGAACTACAAGGGAGCGAGCAGGGTGAGTAACGATGATCTCCTCGAGCTCGATTGCGACGTACTTATACCTGCCGCGATAGAGAACCAGATAACAAAGGAGAATGCTGACAGGATAAAGGCGGGCATGGTGCTTGAGCTTGCCAACGGTCCAGTGACGCCTGAGGCCGACAAGATACTGTTCGAGCGCAAGATACTTGACATGCCTGACTTCCTTGTGAACTCCGGCGGAGTGATAGTCTCATACTTCGAGTGGGTGCAGGACATGGAGGGCTTCTACTGGACGGAGGACGACGTGTACAGCAAGCTCGACAAGATAATAACAAGATCGTTCAACGACATCATAGCCATGCAGCAGACCTACAGGAAGGGAGGGAGAATGATAACCCCGAGGGAAGCCGCATACGTCATCGCCGTGGACAGGGTGGCAAAGGCAATGAAGGCGCGCGGATGGTACTGACCTGGCAGTAGGTCAGGTGTGGTACCATGGGAAAGACAGATGGGAAACCTTTCATAGGAGTTGCAGAGCTAATTCTAAAAGGCAACAAGGTTCTGCTAGGCAAGAGAAGGGGGAACCCACGGCGGAGGAACATGGGCGCCTCCTGGAGGAAAGCTCGGGCTCAACGAGGAGTTTGAGCACGCGGTAATAAGGGAGGTGCGGGAGGAGACCGGTCTCAATGTGAAAGTGGTGGACTTCTTTGCGGTCACAAACAACATATTTAGGAAGGAGAAGAGGCACTCGATAACACTGTTCTTCATATGCTGGATACGGTCAGGAAAGTTGCGGGTAATGGAACCCGAGAAGTGCGAACGATTTGAGTGGTTTGGATGGAAGAGACTGCCAAAGCCACTGTTTCTGCCGGAAAGAACCTGCTGAAACAGAAGCTTGATCCGTTTAGCGGCCAGTAATTGACCCTATCGCTTGAAGTACTTGACCAGCTTGTCGCACCCCATTGCGTTCACGACATCGGCCTTTGTAAGCCATCCTCTCCTTGCCATTCCTACACCGTATCTCAGGAACTGGTAATTTGAAGTGGCGTGCGAATCGGTATCTATGGAGAACTTCAGCCCATACTGCCTCGCCTTGAAGATGTTCTCATCGTTAAGATCGAGCCGCTCAGGAGACGCATCTATCTCGATCACGACGTTGTTATCCTTTGCGGACTGGAAGACCTTGTCCAGATCGACGCTTATCGGGCTTCTCTCTCCGATCAGCCTGTCGGTAGGGTGGGCCCAGATGCTCACATAACCAGTCTCGAAAGCCTTTATTACTCTCTTCGTCATCTCCTCCTTTCCCATTGTCAGGCTCGTGTGTATGCTCGCAAGCCTGTAGTCCATCCTGTCCATTGTCTTGTTCGATAGGTCGAGGCTCCCGTCCTTGAGTATGTCGATCTCTGCGCTCTTCAGAACCTTCAGCCCTGACACCTTACCCTCGAGCTTCTCGATCTCATCCAGATGCTTGGCAAACTCCTTGTCATCCATTCCGCCTGCGATGTACTCACTCTTCGAGTGGTCGCTTATCCCTATGTACTCAAGCCCCCTCTTCTTTGCTGCTGTTGCCATGTCCATGAGTGAGTCTGCGCCGTCGCTGTGATTGGTGTGAACATGCAGATCGCCCTTTACATCGCCGATCTCTATGAGCTTTGGCAGTGCATGCTTTATCGCAAGATCGATCTCGCCCCTATTCTCCCTCATCTCGGGAGGCATGAGGTCCATTCCGAGTTTCTTGTAGACCTCCTCTTCCGTCCTTCCGGCAACGCTCTTCTCCCTCCTGTCGAATAGGCCGTACTCATTGAGCTTGTATCCCTTCTTTATCGCGATCTCCCTCAGCCTGACGTTGTGGTCCTTGTTGCCGGTGAAGTACTGGAGCGCCGCACCGAAGCTCTTGTCATCCAGGACTCTGACATCGCAGGTAAGGCCAATCTTCAACAAGACCGTAGTCTTTGTGGGGCCCTTAACTATAACGCGCTCGACCTCGTTAAGTCCTGTAAAGAAGTCCATCACCTTCTCTGCCTTCTTTGAAGTAACCAGAATGTCGAGATCGCCAACAGTCTCCTTCATCCTCCGCGTCGATCCGCCTATGACGGCACGGTCGACAAGACCGGAGTCATTGAGCTTCTTTGCTATTGACTCGGCCTCCGGCAGTGCCATGCCTAGCAGCATCCTTCCCTTGCTTCCCTCGAACTGCGTTATTCCCTTCCCGATCTCCTCCTCGCTCTTTTCGCCGAATCCTTCTATGTTCCTTATCTTATGCTTCTCTACGGCCTTCTTGAGATCCTCGATGTTCTTTATCTTGAGGACCTGGTAGAGTTTGAAGACCCTCTTGGCGCCCACGCCCTGGATCTTTGTAAGCGTGTTGAAATCTATCGGATACTTCTTCTTGAGCTCCTCGTACTTTGGTATCTTACCGGTCTCTATGTACTCCTTTATGTGCTCCGAAGTACTCTTTCCTATCCCTGGAAGCTCCTGAAGCGCAGCTGTTCCTCCTCTCTTGTATATATCGGCAAGATCCTCCTGAAGACCCTCGATCGTCTGCGCCGCTTTTCTGTATGCGAGCACCTCGAACTTCCTGTCCTTCGGGTCGATAGCCAGCATGTCGGCAATCTCCTCGAAGAGCTCGGCGATCTTCTGGTTGTACATGATGGGAAATTGGTTGAAACGGAGATAAATAGCTATCCCTCTGCGTGAAAAAATGATTGCGGAAGTCATACGTGATCTAAGAAAGCTTTTTAACCCTGCCACCTTATTAGTAGCTGGTGACTGGAATGAGCTTGGAAGACATCTACACGGCGAACGTTGCGCACAATCAGGAACAGAAGTTTGATTATGATATGTTCAAGCCGAGGATAGCTGTTATTGGGGTCGGTGGAGGGGGAAACAATACCGTTCACAGGCTCAGCACGATGGACATTAAGGGGGCCGCGCTCTACGCGTTCAACACCGACGGAAAGCAGCTCGCAATGCTCAATGCCAACATAACAAAGCTCATGCTGGGAAAGCAGATAACGCACGGAATGGGAGCCGGAGGATATCCCGAAGTCGGGGAGAAGGCCGCAGAGCTCTCGCGTGGAGATATAGAACTGCTTGTGAAGGACACGAACCTTGCCTTCCTTACCGCGGGCATGGGAGGAGGAACAGGAACAGGGGCCGCGCCGATAGTTGCCAGAGTGGTAAAGGACAGCGGCGCCATAGTGGTAGGCGTAGTGACGATACCTTTTGCGCTTGAGAGGATAAGGCTCGACACCGCAAGGAGGGGAATAGAGAAGCTCAGGCAGAACATAGACACGCTCATAGTGATAGACAACCAGAAGCTGGTCCAGCTCTATCCGAACCTGCCTATAGAGAAGACCTTCCAGCTTGCTGACGAGATAACGGCGAAGGCGGTGAGGGGGATAACAGAGACGATCACGCAGCCAAGCCTGATAAACACTGACTTCGCTGACATCAGGACGATAATGTCGGCAGGAGGGCTTGCGATGATAAGCGTGGGATTCGGGCAGGGACCGAACAGGGTCGAGGATGTTGTGAAGAGCACGCTAAAGAACAAGCTGCTTGACGTGGACTACTCAAACTCGACCGGAATATTACTTCACATAACGGGAGGGTCGGACATGACGCTCGGAGAGGCGAACATGATAGGATCGAAGCTCACCGAATCTGCATCTCCGAATGCGAACGTGATATGGGGAGCGAGGCTCGACCCTGCGTACGATGGAAAGGTCGAGGTTATAGCGATATTCACAGGAGTCTCTGGCGGCTCGATCGTAGGAAAGAGCAATCCTGAAGAGGACAATGCCTCAGGCCTGAACTATATCTGAAAGTGGTTTATACTTCCTCGATAACGGTCTCCCTATTCTGGCCTTTGTCCCTGGTCAGCATGTAGACCTTCGAGTTGTACGCCTGCTTGAGTATCGGATCGTGGGTTATGATGAAGGACTGGTCTATCAGCCTCGGCAGTACCTCGTTGAACATCTTTATGAATCGCTCCAGCCCTGCCCTGTCTATGTTGTGCGTAGGTTCGTCGAGTATTAGCCATCTCAGGTTCGGTGCGAGCACCAGGGAGAATGCGATGCGCATTGCAAGGCAGCCCATGCTCCTCTCTCCTCCGCTCGCTATCGCCTCGACGTTCTGCCAGGCATTTTCCCCTCCGATGCTCGTCTTGACCTTGAGGATATAGTCGTCTGCAGTGGCATCCAGCATTATTCCGGTGTAGTCGCCGTAAGGATATAGGTCCGGCCATATGTCATTCATTATCGAGTTGATGGATCCGATCAGCCGGGTACGGAGCACGGCCTGAGTCTCCTGCAGGGAGGACCTGAAGCGCGAGAGGTTCTCTGCCACGAACCTCTTCTTCCTCACCCCTTCGTAGATCGACTCAACCCTTGCAATCTCCAGGCTCTTCTCGCTTATCTGCTTCCTCTTGTCGCTTTCCTGAGTCTGGTATGACTTCAGGTCCGCCATGAGCCTGCTCACGTTGGCGACGGCCTCGGTAAGCTTTCCCTGCAGGAGGTCTATTGCAGACTGATCCGCCTTTATCTCCTTGTGCTCCTTTGTCTTCTCCTCATTCGAGCGCTCCAGTTCCTTCTTTTGATTGAGCATGTCAAGCCTTCTTCTGGCTCCGTCGAGCCTCCTGCCCAGATCAACTAACTCCTCATTTTTCTTGGAGAGCAGTTCGTTGGCTGCATCGCTCGCATCCTTTGCCTTATCGTGATCCGCCTTCGCCTTCCTTGCGTCGGCGTCGAGCCTTGAAAGTAACGCATCTATATCGGCATACGCCTTCAGCTTGTCCTCTATTACAGTGAGCTTATTCATTGCGGAATTGTCAGCCTCGAGTCTCTTCTGCTCGTCCTTCAGTCCCGCTTCGAGATCCTTTATTGCCTGCTCCGCGAGCTTGAGTGCATGCGACTTGTCGCTGATGAGTTTTCCACGCATCTGCTCGTCGAGTTCCCTCTCGCAGACGGGGCACTTCTGCACGTGCTTGTTCAACTCCACGATCCACTTCCCGCCTTCTTCCTTCATGGCGCGATTGTGCGCAATGCTCTTCTGGGTGTCCGAGATCCTCGCGCTGTGCTCTGTTATCGATCTCTTTATTGCATCCTTGTCATAGGACTTCTGCTCTGTGGCAAGCCTGTCCCGATCCGATTTGTCCTTCTTGGCCTTTGATGAATCGGCATTGATGTTTGAGAGCAGTGCCTGCGCCTTTCGCTCGGCCTCCAGCGCATTCTTTGCATCGGACTTTGCCTTCTCGGCATCCTTCCTTGCCTGTGAGATCCTTGACTCTATCCCCTTGACATCGACCTCTGCGGCTCCCTCTATCTTCGCTATCTCCTTGGAGAGGAGGTCGATCCTGCTCCTGTTCGAGGCGATCTCCTGCTCCAGTCTCAGCTTCTTCTGGTAAGACGCCTTTAACGACCTGATATCCGCGTCATGCGATCTTGCGATCGCTTCGTTCCTTCTCAGGCTCTCTTCGGAAGCGGCCTTCGCGGCCTCGATCTTGTTTATCTCCGAGTTGAGAAGATCGAGCTGCTCCTTAAGCTTCGACACCTCGAACCCCTTTGCCGTCTTATCATCTTCCTCTGCAAGGTCCTTTATCTTGTTCATGACACTTGCGGCATTCTCCTGGGCTACAGCGAACTTGTCGAGCCCAAGAAGCTCGTCTATCTGCTTCTTCCTGTCGACAGGCCGCAGGTTCAGGAAGTACTCCAGCCCGTTCTGCTCCGAGTAGATGGCCTTTGAGAAGAGGTCGTAGTCGATCTTCAATACCCTCTCGACCTCCTCGGTAACGCGCTGAGGCTGCGACTGGACATAAGTGCCGTTCTTCTCAAGCTGTGCCTTCGCCCCGCCGCTCAGGCTCAGGGTCCTCTTTACTGAGTACTTGTCATCATTGATGGTGAAGTAGACCTTTACAGATGCGGTCTCCTTCTGCTCAGGCCTGTTTCTTATTATCTCGCTGGTGTTGATCCTCCTGCGCTGGATGGATGGAAATGTCCCGAAGAGCGCGAACGAGATTGCATCGAGGATGGAGCTCTTCCCGGCCCCCATCTGGCCTATGAGTATATTGGTTCCCTTCACGAAGTTGAGCGTGCTCCTGCCGTGCGTCTTCCAGTTCTCTAGCTCTATCTGATCTATCATGTAGCCACTTCGGTAGAATACCGCAGAATCAGATAGACATTGGCTGTATGCCTATTTATAGTTTACAGAAGGCTCTCGCTGTCGGTCTCGACTTCCGTGACGTCGGGAACCTTCCTGAGCTTCTCCTCAAACGAGGTGCTTCCCTCCTCGTCCTCATGCACAAACATTACCTTGAGAACCTTTATCCCGAACGCTATCTCCTCTGCCTGGATCGCGTTGGGCTTGAGGTTGTCCTTTATGTTCTTGATGACGCCGTCCTCCTTGCCGTTCTCCATGTAAACCTTGAATACCGTGGCTACCTTTCCCATTATGGTCCCTCAAATCCGCACTTGTCGCATCTGTATCTGGTGTATGTCATCCTGCACTCGTCACACCTGGTTATCACTCCCTCTCCGCACTTCGGGCACTTGAACTCGACGTACTGGCTGGTGAGTCTCCCGCATGAGGAGCAGATCTTTCCAGGTAGGCTTGATGTTGCCATAAGAATCACTAAGACTAATAAGTTTACAGATACTGATATAAACTGATTAATATAAAAAGATTGTTGATGGCCCTTGCTGGCAGAGTTTCGGGCCGGAACCAGTGAATTACATGCCGAAAGCACTCATACAGACCTATGGCTGCACCCTAAACCAGGCTGACAGCGACGCGATGGAGGCAATCCTGAAGGGCAGAGGCATAGACGTGGAGAGGGAAGGCAGCGCATCGGATGACAATTACGACTATGTGATCATAAATACATGCACAGTAAAGACCGCGACCGAACAGAGGATACTTGAGAGGCTGAAGAGGCTGCAGAAGTTGGGCAGGAGGCTCATCGTAACGGGATGCATGGCGAGCGCGAACGAGGACAAGGTGCTAGGCGCAGCGCCGGACTCCAGTCTGGTCACTACGTCAAACACTCACAGGATAGCGGATGCATTATCGGATATATCCAACGGCAGCAGGGCAGTCTATGATGCTTATGTGAAGCCCGAGAAGCAGGGGCACTTTAGAGGTGAGGGATCCGCAATTGCCAGGATACCGATAAGTGAGGGATGCCTGTCAAGCTGTAGCTTCTGCGAAACAAAGTTCGCAAGGGGCCCGCTGAACAGCTTTTCTAGCAACGTGATACTTAGATCCATAGAGATGGCAATAAAAGGAGGCGCGAGGGAGATAGAGCTTACATCGCAGGATACAGGAGCATATGGAGCGGACAGGAGAACCGACATAGCAGAACTGGTTCATGCAGCATCGGAACTGGATGGCGATTTCAGGATAAGGATCGGAATGCTGAATCCGGAGCACCTGCACAAGTATATTGACAGCTTGATAGATGCCTACAAAAGTGACAATGTGTATAAGTTTGCCCACCTTCCGGTTCAGTCGGGAAGCGATCGCGTCCTGAGGGATATGGGAAGAAATTACTTAGTCGAGGAGTTTGAGGGGATGGCAAACGAACTTAAGTCGAAGATTCCTGAGATAAGCATAGCAACAGACATGATCGTTGGATATCCTACGGAGTCCGACCCCGATTTTGAGATGTCGATGCGACTGATCGAGAGGGTTGGATTTAGCAGGATAAATGTCTCGAGATTCAGCAAGCGGCCTCACGCGGGCGCGTCGAAGTTGAAGCAGCTTAAGAGCGAGGTCGTGAAGCAACGATGCATAAGTATGTACAGACTTTCGCGTCGGATGGAGATCGGGTCTCTGACCAAGGTGGTTGGCGAGAGAAGGACGATACTGCTCACTGAGAGGAATGCCGACTCGATAACCGGAAGAGACCAGTCATACAGACAGGTTGCACTAAGAGAGCCCGGATTCAGGGTCGGCGAGTTCGTAGACGTTGAGATAATCGGAAACACACCGGCATGCCTGATTGGGAGACCGGTGGGAACAGTTAATAAGATTGAACAGGTAAGTTACTTCAGGAGCTGATCTTTTGTTCATCTACCCGAATCTTTATAGGAAGCTCAAGAGAGGTCCCCAGGTCATACTGCCGAAGGACATAGGCATTATCATGGCCTACTCCGAAGTCAACAGGAACAGCGTATGCGTAGACGCAGGAACCGGGAGCGGATGGCTTGCGGTAAGCCTTGCGAGAGTCTCAAAGCACGTATACAGCTACGACAACAGGCCAGAGTTCCTCGCGATTGCTGAGAAGAATAAGGTAATGCTGAACCTTGACAATCTCACGCTTAAGAATGGGGACGTGACGAAGAAGATAGACGAGAAGGACGCGGATATCGTGACGCTAGACCTGCCCGGATCGGACAAGGCCCTTGCGAATGCGAAGAAGGCGCTGAAGCCTGACGGCTGCGTGGTCGGCTATCTGCCGCACATGGAGCAGGTAAAGGCCTTCGTGAAGAAGCTGGACTCGCTGAAGTTCTACGATGTCCACACGATAGAGGTCATAGTCAGGGATATGATGGTAAGAGAGGAGGGAGTGAGGCCTTCAACGAAGGGAATATGGCACACCGCCTATCTTGTTTTTGCGAAGAAAGAGTCGAAGTAGCCGTTATTTTAGCAGGGCAAGGCTCGCGAGCATCGCCTCGAGCTGTATCCTGTCGTTAGCGCCCTCCACTATCCTGAAGTTGTAGTCGCCGACCATGCTGATTATCCTGAGCTTAAGCTTGTCGTCCAC
>JAJYXH010000086.1 GCA_021791075.1 Microcaldota archaeon | reverse complement strand
AGGTGCATCATTATAAATTTGGAGAGCGCATATAGTCACCGTGGAGATATCAGATTCTGATCTTGAGATCGCATACAAGTACCCTTTCTCCAGCGAGGCAAGGTCATACATAGCCGGGCTGCACGCGGGGTTCGATCCTACAATGCTCGAGAAGGGGAGGCTCAGGCTTGACGAGGCGATCAAGAAATCCAGGATAGAGTACTCGAAGACCGCAATAAGGGCGGTGAAGCAGACGTACATAGTGAGCTATCTCTACGCAAGGATGCTTGTAAGCGCTCTAAACAGCAGGATTGCTATCGATAGGTACGTCACGGCCGAAGCGAGAAGGTCGGGAGATGCACTGCAGGAAGAAACCGAAGGCAACATCGCCAAAATCGCAAAGGAGATAGGTCTCGGACTCTCTTACGACAGGGACTTCAGCATAAAGTTCACCGACTTCCTATCCTTCTCTCCGAAAACGCCGGACTTCGCACTCGTACACCAGGAAATGGAAGGCGGAATTGTCCACATACAGAAGTACAGAGCCGTCAAAATCGTCGAGAATGCGATCGCAGCGGAGATATCAAAGACTCTTCCGATACCTGCAAAGGGGCTTCCTAAGGAAGTTGTTGCGTATGCAAGGACGATCAAGTTGCCCGTACCGAAAGTAAGCGTAAAGATCGATTCTGGGAGGTACGAATGGATAGCGAGGCTTATCGCGAATCCTATAGGAGACGTCAGGCATAGGACCGTGAACCTTATACTTGCGCCGTACTTGGTCAATGTCAAGGGGATGACTGAGGAGGATGCCACAAAGGCGATTATCGATTACATTGAGAGATGCAAGCGGATAGACCCGAACACGAAGGTCAATGAGTCGTACATAAAATATCAGTGCAGGTATGCCAAGTCGAAGGGATCGAAGCCGCTCTCATACGAGAGGGCGAGGGAGCTCCTTAAGGACGTAGTGGACTTTTGAATGATGATGTTATGCCGGACATAAACCAGCTTTGCCACATATGCGGGAAGATGGCCGTGCACACGTGCAAGCTCTGCGGAAGGCCCGTGTGCGAGACTCACTTCGAGAAGAAATCCGGAATCTGCACATCCCACGTCACACACGGAAAATGAGGGGCATGTCAGAGGTTCTGGAAGTCGCTTGCCGATGTTCCCTTTGGGAACGCCTTTCCGTTCTGCGACTCGACCGGAAGGCCGATATCGGCCGCGATCCTGTTGAGCTCCGATATGTCTATCATCCTGTCCGTGTGGAGTTCGGCATAAGTTATGTTCCCAAGCTGGACGCGTCTTACCTTGAACGTCAGCTGCTGGAACATGCCACTTCTCACTACCCTTATCTTCGTTGACCCTTCCCTCAATATTCTCTGTGCGTTACTCGACAAGTTCAGGCTCTCACCGCGTCCCCGTTACAGTGCTTGCTTCCCTGGCAGATTTGCGACGTAAATTTTAGTGAAAACGTGTTGCTGCGTACACGAATTTTATATCTGTAGATAATCTGGTATTCACTGATAAGAATGCAAAAGATATATTTAAATACCAATTACATTGTAACATAAATGTAAGTAAAGTATTCGGACCGGAAAAGGCGCGAACATTAAATGGGAACCACTTCGAAACAAAATAGTGTAGTGCAGCAAATTCAGCGGCAAAAAAAGGAGGCTATTTCTGAAGCACAGACAACCATCAACGACGAGTCACGCATAGTAGGAATGCACGTATTCGGCAATCTCTACGAGCTCGACCCGAAGCTTATGCAGGACAAGGAGTTCCTCAGGCAGACGGTCCTCAAGGCTGTCGAGGTTGCAAACATGACGCTTGTCGAGCACAAGGCGTGGGCCTTCGGAGGCAAGAAGGGAGGGGTCACGGTAATGGCGCTCATCACGGAGAGCCATGTAGTGCTTCACACCTGGAACGAGTACAAGTACGCTACGCTTGACATTTACACGTGCGGGGAGAAGAGCAATCCTAACGCCGCATTCGACTACATAGTCGAGCAGCTCAAGCCGAAGAGGCACAAGCGCTTCTACGCAGACAGGAGCAGCTGATCCTCGATTGTGCTTATCTGATTGTTGGTTCAGCGTAAGCTAAACCTATATATTTCTCCTTGCGCCTGTAGTAATCTGTTTCTTGATTCTGGAGGCATTGTGGAGTGCTATCATGGAGATTGACCAATACTTCAAGCTGCTTTCCGACGACTTCTCCAAGGCGTACGGGGTCGCGGCAGCGGCACGGGCCAGGGGACTTGACCCGAAGGAGACTGTCGAGATAAAGCCGGCCCCGGACCTAGCCAGCAGGGTTGAGGGGCTTACGGGCATAGAGGGCATATCCGAGATAATAAAGAGAAACCTCGCAGGGCAGTCGCGAAGCAAGCTCGCCTTCGGTGTTGTAAAGGAGATCTGCACCAGCGAGACCTTTTCGAAACTTGACAAGTATAAGAGGATGGAGACCGCTGTGCGGGTTGGGAGCGCGATACTTACAGAGGGCATACTCGTGGCCCCCACAGAGGGAATACAGGGCATCAGGGCCTACAGAAACAGCGATGGTACAGATTACATCTCTGTAGTTTACGCCGGCCCGATAAGAGGAGCCGGAGGAACCGCAGCGGCGCTATCAGTGGCGCTTGCAGATTATGCGAGGCGCTTCTTCGGTATAGGCGCGTACAAGGCAACCATGGAGGAGGTGGAGAGGTACGTTGAAGAGGTTGAACTCTACCATACACGCGCTGCGAGGCTGCAGTACAGGCCTCCTGACGAAGATGTGCGCGTTATTGTAAGCAATTGCCCGATCTGCATAGACGGCGTGCCTACAGAGAAGATAGAGGTTGGAGTGCACGGGAACCTGCGCAGGCTGGGCCTTGACGGAAAGGATATTGCAATACCGAACAGGGTTCGCGGAGGCATAGCCCTGGTAGTCTGCGAGGGAATAGCGCAGAAGGCCAAGAAGCTGCTCAAGGAGATAAAGGGGTTTGGGCTCGACTGGGACTGGCTCAACAACATAATCAAGGTCGAGGTGAAGAAGGTCGAGACCGAGAGCAGCAAGAAGTCCAGTATCTTCCTTGAGGATCTCGCCGCCGGAAGGCCGATACTCGCATATCCAGGCCATATCGGAGGTTTCAGGCTGAGGTATGGTAGGAGCAGGTTCACCGGCATAGCCTCGAAGGGATTCAGCCCAGCAACGATGATACTTACCATGGGATTCGTGGCCGTGGGAGGCCAGCTCAAGGTCGAGCTCCCGGGGAAGGGATGCGTAGCCGTTCCCGTAGACTCGATAGAGGGGCCTTTCGTTAGGCTCAAGTCGGGAGAGGCGCTACGTGTAAATGACGCTGAGACAGCAACAAAGGTTAAGGATCAGGTTGAGGAGATACTCTCACTCGGGGATATGCTCGTCACGTACGGAGACTTCAGAAAATCCAACACCCCATTGCAGCCGACAAGTTATGTTGAGGAGCTCTGGAGTGCGCAACTTGCGGATAAGGGAGCTCCATCCATTCCAGACCATAATAAACTCTCTTTCAGGGATGCATACATCATCTCGGTGGAGCATGGACTGCCGATCCATCCCAGATTCCTCTTCGAGTTCCAGGCAGTCAGGCCTGAAGCTCTCGGTGAGATTGCACTTGCAATAGTAAGAAACGGCAATGTGAAGGCAAAATCTGTATTCGACATTGATCTGTTGCGGCTCGGGGGGAATGCTGAGGTGAAGAGGAGCCTTGAGCTGATCAACGTACCCCATAAGATCGATAACGGGGAGATAGTGATTGATGGGGAGTATGCGATGGCGCTGCTCTCGTCGCTCGGTTTTGCCTCTGGTGTGGATGGCACGCTTGCGGTCAACGAGCTCGTGCTTGACAAGTATTCCGGGACCGCAACAGACAGCATCGCCCTCGTAAACTCGCTCTCCCCTTTCAAGGTACCGAAGAGGTCGACATTCATAGGCGCCAGGATAGGGAGGCCGGAGAAGGCGAGGGAGAGGCTTATGAAGCCGGCACCGAACTCCCTCTTTCCGATAGGCGCTTACGGGGGCAAGGACAGGAACATTAGCTCCGCATACTCGAAGGACTCGAAGAAGTTCAGGTCCGGGCTCATGGTAGACCTTGCCAGATACAGATGCCAGGGCTGCAAGCTGATAGTAGAGACGCAGTACTGCTACGACTGCGGAAGGCGTGCCATTATAGAGTGGAAGTGCCTGTCGTGTGGCAGCATAACGAATGGCAGCGTATGCGGCAGGTGCGGCGGACAGGCGATAGCGCACGAGGAGAGGGAGGTCAACCTTACAAAGCTGGTCTCGAACTCGACCAGGATGCTCGGAATAACGAAGCTTCCGAATCTGATAAAGGGGGTGAAGGGGCTCTCGAACGGAGGGAAGATAGCCGAGCCTTTCGAGAAGGGGATACTTAGGGCGCTTTACAACGTGCATATGTTCAAGGACGGCACGGCGAGGTTCGACGCCACTGACGTGCCGATAACGCACTTCTATCCTTCGGAGATAGGCACCGGCGTGGAGAAGCTCAGGGAGCTCGGCTACACCAAGGACTACCTTGGGAACGATCTGACGAATGAGGATCAGCTGGTGGAGCTAAGGCACCAGGACGTGATACTGAGCAGGAGGGGCATAGAGAACATGCTGCAGATAGCTAAGTTCATCGACGACCTTCTTGAGAGGTTCTACAAGCTTCCGAGATTCTACAATGCAACTTATCCGCAGGACATGATAGGCGCGCTTGTGATAACCCTTGCTCCTCACATCTCATGCGGTGTCCTCAACAGGATAATAGGCGTGACCTCGGCAAACATCGGGTTCGCGCACCCATACACGATCTCCGCCAGAAGGAGGAACTGCGACGGTGATGAGGATACGACCATGCTGCTGATGGATGCTCTAGTCAACTTCTCTAAGGACTATCTTCCGGAGACTGTTGGGGGCACCATGGATACCCCTCTCATACTCTCGGTCAACATAAAGCCCAATGAGGTAGACGATGAGGTCTACGCCATGGAGGTCGTGGATGCATATCCGCTCTCATTCTATAACAAGACCTACGAGTACGTGCCGCCCGTGGAGGCGGAGATAGAGATGGTAGAGAGCCGGCTTAACACAAACTCCGCGTACCAGGACCTGCATTTCACCCACGGATCTTCAAAGCTTGCGATTGCAGCGTCACCAAAGAGGAGCCAGTACGTAGAGCTCAAGACGATGCAGGAGAAGGTCGATGCGGAGTTCGACATAATGGACAAGATCTACGCGGTTAACAAGAGGGACGCCGCGCGAAGGGTGATAACGAGCCACTTCATACCTGACCTGATAGGAAACCTGCACTCCTTCTCTAAGCAGACGTTCAGGTGCTCCTCGTGCAACGCGAAGTTCAGGCGAGTTCCGCTCTCCGGAAAATGCACCAGGGACGGGGGGAAGCTCCTGCTCACGATCTCCAAGGGAGGAATAGAGAAGTATCTTGAGATGGCGATAGCGCTCGCCGAGAGATATGATCTTGATCCTTACATAAAGCAGAGGCTTTATCTCGTGAGGGAGGAGATAGACAGCATATTCGGCAAGGCGGACGGCGACATAAACGCGACGGAGGGCCAGTTCAGCCTGGTAAAGTACTTCTGATCACTTCATCCTTGCGTTTACCTTCTTGATCGCATCCTCAAGTACATCGAGTCCTTTTTGAAGTGCGCCCCTTTGAATCGTTATAGGAGGGATCAGCCTTATTGTCGATGCCCCGGCAGGCAGGAGAATGAGGCCGTTCTCGAATGCGCGCTTGAGGACCTCTCCGCACTCCTTCTCCGCGGGCTCCTTTGTCTTCTTGTCCTTGACGAGCTCCACAGCCATCATCATTCCGATACCCCTTACGTCGCCGACAATCTCGTACCTCTCCTTCATCTCGTTTAGCCTCTTGGTCATCAACGCGCCGTTGCTCTTCGAGGCAGACATGAGCATTGACATGTTCTTCTTAACATAATCGAGAGTTGCGCCCGCAACTGCTACAGAGGCGGCATTTCCGCCGAACGTGTTCGAGTGGCTGCCTTCGGGTATGTCGCCAAGCGAGCTTCTTGTTACAGTCACGCCCATGGGAAGGCCCCCTCCGATTGCCTTTGCCAGAGTGTATATATCGGCTTCCACACCAAAGTTATCCAGACCCAGGAACTTCCCGGTTCTCATAAACCCAGCCTGGACCTCGTCAGCAACCAACAGGATCCCGTTTTCGTCGGCAATCTCCCTTATGCCTTTCACGAACTCCTTTGGAGGCACTATATATCCTCCCTCTCCCTGGACGGGCTCCATGAATACCGCGCCGACCTCCTTTGCGGGGACCTCCTTGCCGAAGGTATACTTCTTGATGTGGTCGAGGCATGCCATTCCGCAGGATGGATACTCCTTGCCGAACGGGCATCTGTAGCAGTATGCGTAGGGTGCATGGACTACGGAGTTGAATGGGCCGAAGTGCTCGCGCTGCTTCGACATCGACGTGGTGAGGCCCAGAGACCCCATCGTCCTTCCGTGGAATGAGTTATAGAATGCGAGGGTGTACTGCCTCTTCGTGAAGATCTTTGAGAACTTAAGCGCGGCTTCGTTGGCCTCTGTGCCGGAGTTAGAGAAGAAGAGCTTGCCGAAGCCCTTGGGAAACATGCCGATCAGCTTCTCGGCGTAATCTACCTGAACCGACCCGTAGAAATCGTTGAACGATGAGTGCATTACTTTCTGAGACTGCGATGCGAGAGCATTCCTCACTGCCGCAGATGGCCCATCACCGAAGTTGTATACCGCGATAAAGCTCGTGAAGTCTATGAACCTGTTGCCGTCGACGTCGAACGCGTACTCGCCCTCGATCCTGTCCGCGACAAAGGGGTAAGGCACTCTCGTGGTGGTAAGTATTACCTTCCTGTCCCTTGAGATTACGCCCTTCGCCTTCTCGAGCTTGATGGCCATGGCAATTCAATTAACCATCAAGAATAAAGGCTTAAATAACAGATGCAGGGCGGAATTACCTGAGCTTCGCGACTTCGATCTCCAGCGCCTTTGCGAGCTGGTCCTTGTTCGAGGGATCCACCTTCTCAGAGAGGAATTCTAGGTGCTTTATGTTGGTCTTCCGCTCCCTTGGTCTTACGGTAGTGACGACGTTGACAAAATTAGTGTCCACAACCTTGGTTATCACTGCCTTGTTCCCTGCATCCCTTCCAAATCTCTTTATGCAAACTCTTCCGATTTCTACAAGTGCCATGGTATCACGTTTCTATATCTTCATTTCCTTTATCTTGCTAAGTATCATCTGAGCGACCTCCTCTACAGGCTTGCTGTCCGTGTCTATTATCATGTCGAACGGAGACATATCCTTTCCGAACTCCATGTTGTAGAGGCTCTTGTAGATCTTGTAGTTCTCCTTGTCCCTTATCTTCGTCGTCTTCATCGTCTGTTCTATGTTCGTGTTGTCCCTCCTGGCCATCCTGCCGGCCCTGTTCTCCGTCTTCGCATCGAGCCATATCTTGAATCCGTGCTCCGATATCCATGGCGCGGTGTAGCTCGTGACTATGACGTTGCCCGCCTCGATCTTCTTTATCAGCTTTGAATCGACCTCCTTGTCGAAGTCCGGATTGGTCTCCCTCTCCTTGGCGAACTTTATTCCGTCAGGGGTGTCCCACCAGTCGTCTCCGCCCGGCGTGTACCCCCTCTCCTTGGCCATCTCCTTGAGAAGGTCTCCGGCGCCGATCATCTTTATCCCGAGCTCCTTTGCCAGTATCATCGCTACTGTGGTCTTCCCAGCCGCTGGCATGCCGGATATGATTATCGCTTTCATCGGATCTACTCGGGGATTTGTCAGTGAGAGATCATCTGCAGTACGTAGTTTCTCTGCGCTATACCTATGTCGTTGAGCTTCATCTCGCCGTGCTCTATCCTGCTCGCGAGCTTTATTACGGTTCCCGAGCACCTTGCGCAGAGCACTCCTCCGAATATGCGGGAGTTTGACTTCCTGCTCTTCGCCATGCCCTTCGTGGTCGGTATCCCGTTCAGCTCCGCATCGCATATCGGGCAGTGGGGCTTTGAAACTGCCTTCCTCTCGAAATGTATAACGTGCCTCTTTCCGGGAGTAACCCTGTCGAGCCTCCTGAAGCTGCTTGACCTATGCATTGGCTTTGGCAATCTAAACACCTTATCTGTTCCAGGAATAGGGATGTCATTGGGCCCTGATTCTTATAGGAATATGCTTATTTTATTGACTGGGAACGTATTTATTAGTTGCGGTTACTGGTGCTTCCGGAGGGTCGGTCATACGTCGCAGGATGACGAGTTGCCAGTTGGCCTGGAGCTGAAGGCGCCGATTACGGCAAGAATGAGAAGGGCTATGATTATTCCCAGTATCGCCCAGTCGTATGTGAGCAGGTACTCCATCGACGACTGACCTTTTTGATGGTTGTTGGTGCTCAAGGACTACCCCATTATACGGCTCGCTGATAAAAGAGCCTATGCAGAGGTTACTTTGATGTTGGAGACGGCTGGGAAGAGTACTTGCTGTCAAACCTCTTCTTGTCCAGTCTTCCGAGTATGAGCTGCACAGAGAGGCTCATGACAACCGTGAATATTATGAAATAGATGCTGTCCTTGAACCCACCGTATGATATCTGCGTGACGAGGAGGTTTACCGTGTTGACCGTTCCTGAAGGAAATATAGAGGGTAGGATTAGGAAGTAGACCGCAACGGATATGACTAGGAGTATGGGCATGGACCTCATCTGGTGCATCGTGTGGTCGGAGAGCGCCTTGTTGAGCTCCCGCTGCTTGGCCGAGATCTCCTCCTTGCCAGCCTTCCGCTTCATCATCTCCTGGAGGTCGCTCATGTGCTTCTTCGTCTTTGACTGCAGGAGATATGTCTTCTCCACGTTGGAGACCCTCCTCTGTATGGTTATCGAGAGCGCAACGTCTATCGCCGCTATCACGGCAAGATATACAAGTGTCAATCCCATTTTCCCTACCGGTTATTCGGTGAAGTGCTCCTTTACGATCTTCTCAAGCTCGGCAACAGCCTCCGCCTGCTTCCCGTCGCTGTTGTAAATTATGTATATGGGTATGCTGAGGTATATGGCGCACGAGGAGAGAATAGCAAGATTCACGCTCTTCTGCTCGTCTATCTCGGCTTCCGTGTCGTTTATGTTCCTCCTTCCCTGCTTTGAGGTATCGCTGTGCCTCCTCTTCCATATCTCCTTTGCCGTCGCATCTATATAAATAATCGCTTTGATCCTGATCTTCTTGAGCTCCGCAAGTGTCACTCCTGGAACGTACCTCCTGCCGTACTTTATCGTGAGGTGCGTGTCGATCAGTGAGTCCTTGCCCTTCTCTATTATCTTCCTGAACGCCACCTCCCTGTCCTTCTTTATCTGCTCGTCGCTCAGCGTTCCCAGCTGCTCCCTGTCAGTGACATCCTCCCTCTCCTTGGCGATCTTGAGCATCATGTCGCCCATGTTGACTATCTCGAGCGACTTCCCCATCTCGGCTATGCTGTGCAGTACCGTGGACTTTCCGGCACCAGGGGTGCCCACGAAGAGTATTAGTTTTGTCATCCGAACACGGACATATCTGGTGGAGCTGGTTTAAAAGCCTGGGTCACTCCATCCCTCCCATTCCGCCTGGAGGCATTCCGCCTCCTCCTCCGCCGCCTCCGCCGCCCTTGCCCTTGGAGCTTATCATGTCATCGATCCTGAGAATCGACCCTGCAGCCTCAGTGGCGCTCGACATCGCCTGGACCTTGACCTTGAGAGGCTCTATCACCCCCATCTTGTCCATGTCGCTGATCGCGTTCTTGTAGACGTCCACTCCGTAGACCTTCCCGTCCTTTGCCTTGTGCTTGGACCTGAGCTGCACGAGCGTGTCGATAGGATCCATTCCCGCGCTCTCCGCAAGCGTCTTCGGAATTATCTCAAGCGCGTCGGCAAAAGCGGTTATGGCAAGCTGCTCCCTTCCGCCAACGTCGGTTGCATAGTCCCTGAGCTTGAGCGCGAGTTCGATCTCGGTGCTGCCCCCTCCGGTGACGTACTTTCCATCTTCAATGGTGCTTGAGAGTGCCCCGATTACGTCGGTGAGCGCCCTCTCGACCTCGTCTGAGGCCTGCTTCGTGCCCGCCCTTACGAAGATCGTTACGCTCTTCGGGTCCTTGCACTTCTCTACGAATACCATCTGCTCTCCGCCTACCTTGCGCTCCTCAACGATTCCCGCGAATCCGAGGTCCGCACTCGTCAGGTCGTCAAGGCTCGTCACGAGCTTTGCGCCGGTGGCCTTAGAGAGCTTCTCTATGTCGCTCTTCTTTACCCTTCTCACGGCCATTATCCCGGCCTTTGAGAGGTAGTGCTGCGCCACGTCGTCTATTCCCTTCTGTATGAAGACCACGTTCGCCTTGCTCTTGACTATCTTGGCGACCATGTCCTTGAGCATCGTCTCCTCCTGGTTGAGGAAAGCCTGCATCTGGTCCGGCGATGTTATCTCTATCTTAGCGTCGACCTCTGTCTTCTCTATCTCGAGAGCCACGTCGAGTATGGCGATGCTCGCGTTCTTTATCGACTTCGGCATTCCGGGGTGCGCGATCTCCTTGTCTATCAGCACTCCGTTTATGAACTCGGTGTTGTCTACGCTGCCGCCTTCCTTCTTCTCTATCTTTATGAAGTCCCTGTCTATCGTCACCTTTCCTGCCTGCCTTATCGAGACCTGCTTTATCGCCTGCAGCGCGAACTTGGTGAGGAACTTCTTCGTCGAGTCGCTGCCTATGTTCTTCGATCCTATCGAGACCTGTGCGATTTGGAGCAGCTTTGCCTCGTCATCTATGGTTATGTTGCTTGCGGCCGTGTCAAGAACCGACCTTGCCTTCTCCAGGGCCATCTCGTATCCTTTGATTATCGCCGCCGGAGGCACTCCCTGGTCGAGAAGCTGTCCCGCGTTCTTGAGAAGGTCTCCTGCTACTATCACTGCCGATGTGGTTCCGTCCCCTACCTCCTTGTCCTGCGTCTTCGCTACGTCAACAAGTATCTTCGCTATCGGGTGCTCTACGTTCATCTCCTCGAGTATCGTTGCTCCGTCGTTCGTTATTACGAGGTCTCCGAGCTCGCTGACGAGCATCTTGTCCATTCCCTTCGGGCCGAGCGTTGTCCTTACTATGCTTGCTAGCGCGTATCCAACCGCAATGTTGGTTCTCTGCGCTTCCTTCCCTATGAGCCTTGAGGCTCCTTCCGGCAATATCAGATACTGTTGTCCACCTAATTGATTTTCAGCCATGTTTTCACCTATATTTAAGCAGAAAAATTGTCCCCAAAATCGTTTGTAATAATGGAGTATAATTGGTAATTATAATGAGTACAGAAACATATTTATAGCTTACTGGGTCACCGGCTGTCGAGGTGCGGATTTAGTCGGTTTTGGATGGCTTTTACAAAGCAGTGGCATCCTCCGCCTTGTATGTGAGCACCCGTATGAACCCGTTCCAGGCAGCGCGGTTTATTGCCCCCGCGAGCCTGTGGTTCTTCAGCATGTTCCGTATGTGGAGGCCCTCCACGGCAAAGGAGGTGTAGCCTGAACTTATCAGGTCATTCGCTGTCTTCCGGGCAAAGTCGTCGCTCTGCCTGTTCACCTTTTCCCAGGAGTCATGCAGTTTCTCCCTCGCCTTCTCTCTCCGCCTTGATCCCTTCTGCCGTCTCGCGACGACCCTCTGCCAGCGCGCGATCCTCTTCTTCCGAATCGCCGCGAAGTTGGGCTTCCCTATTTTCTTTCCGTCTGAGAGCACCGCGAAGTTCTCCTTCAGGTACTCCCCCTTCGCCAGCCCGAGGAGTTTGTTGTAGAGGAATCGCGCGAGCTCTATCTGTTCGTCTATCTCCCTCTGCCTCTTGGCGTCGGGATAGAGCCTGAACCTGTACGCCCACACAGATTCCATGACATTTATTATATTGTAAATGTTTATGCCTTCGGTCGTCCCGCGATTGAAATCGTGGGTTTTCAGCTCAGGTGCATCATTATAAATGACTTCCCGAATAAAGTCTACTGTTTTCATGAAAAAGACTGTTCTGGCGTTCGGCTCTTTCGACCTGTTGCACCCGGGCCACCTTGACTACCTTAGCAAGGCCAGGAAGCTCGGTGATACCCTTGTCGTAATAGTGGGCAGGGACGATAGCATAAGGAGGTTCAAGGGCAGGGACCCGCTCTTCAAGGAGAAGGACAGGGTGTCTATGGTAGGGTCGCTCAGGATGGTCGAGAGGGCGGTACTGGGAAATCGGATATCCGACAAGAACGGGATATACAGGATACTCAAGAGGCTGAGGCCGGACGTGATAGCCCTCGGATACGATCAGAGGGTCGACATGGCAGAGTTGAAGAGGAGGCTCAGGCGCTATGGCCTGAGGTCAAGGATAGTACGGATAAAGGCCGGAAGGAGGTTTGCGTCATATAAGAGCTCCAGGCTGAGGAAGCTATTGGAATAGTCACTCTTTTGCGGCTTTCTCTGCCTTCTTTAGCAGTGGATCGAACTTCTCGAAGAATAACTCCCAGGAGTAGTTCTGCTCCACCCTTCTTCTTCCCTCCCTGCCCATCCTCTCCGCTATGGCAGGATGCTCGACAATGAATTTCATCTTCTCGGCCATCTGCGCCGGCGAGTTGATCAGGAACCCCGTCTTTCCGTCTACTATGGTCTCCTTCGGCCCGCCTTCATTAACAGATATTATCGGCTTTGAACTTGACATTGACTCGAGAGGAATGAATCCGTAGTCCTCGTTTATCGCGGCGAACAGGACCGCGCTTGATCTGGAGTACATCTCCCTTAGCCTGGCATCGCTTATGTTCTCTATGATCTCTATGTCGTATCCCTTCGAGGCGTCCTTCAGCCTCTTCAGGTAAGCTTGGTGCTCCGGATCCTTTGATACCGTTCCCGCAATGACGAGTCTGTACTTTCTGCCCTTCGACTTTCTTGAGAAGTGCTTGAATGCCTCTATCACGTAGTCCTGCCTCTTGTTCACGAGGATCCTTGATGGATAGAAGAAGAAGTTGTCATCGCCGTTGTTCATGAATCTCTCGTAGTCTATTCCCGGGTTTATCACGGTGGCCGGCCTGTTGAAGTACCTCTTTATTCTCTGGTTGGTGGTCTCGCTGTTTGTCGCTATCTCCTCGATGTTCTTGATTACCCTCGATGCGATGAACTTGTACGTCTTCGTCATGGCCGCATAGATGAGCTTGTCCTTTGCGGACCTTCCCTGCATTCGCACCGAGTAGAGGTCGTAGACCTCCCTTGGAGGCGTGTGGCAGTACCAGAGGACGCGTTCGTTGTTCTGCCTGATCCACTCGCTTGGCGAGATGTGCGGATTGAGGACGTCGTAGTCCTCCTTTATCTTCATCCGGTAGAAATTGTATCCGTACCTGAATCCCTGGGATGCCCTGTATGGAAGTATCTTTGAGACTGGGCTGTCGTTTCCCAGAACTTCTATGTCGAGCTTGGAGAACTCCGGGAACGCCGTCTTCTTGTTGTACTCAAGTGTCAGTATCTTCGCGTCGTAGTGCTGCGCTATCTTGAGTATTACCCTGTCCACTCCACCCATGAGATTCAGGTAGGGCTGGAGTACCAGAAGCTTCATACGATCAGCCGGGCATCGAGTAGTTGTTTGTCACGTAGCTCGGCTTCTGCACCACGATAGGAAGAGTTCCGGTATAGTTGTTGAGCGAGAAGATCATTATCTTGCTGGTCGTGTTTATGTAGTTCACTCCGGTGAAGTTGTGTGGATATGCAAGCGTGAATCCCGGCAGCTTCCCGAGGAAGTAGCCCTGGTAGTAGGTCGAGTTGTAGAACTGCGAAGGCGCATCGGTTATGATGCCGTTTGCGTTGGGCAGGTAGATCAGGACGAATGAGAGATACTGGTTCCCGTTCAGCGTTCCCTGATAGAGCTGCGCGCTAACCACTATGTTCGTCTTCGTGCCGTTTGGCGTAAGCAGCGCCGTCGCGTTTCCCGTATGTAGGAAGCTTGTCGGCACACAGTAAGTCTGGTTGAGTATCTGATCGCCGATAACTATGCCTCCGGTCACTGCGGTGATGGTTGAGTTGGAGAATGTGCAGTAGTCCTGCACCGAGAGCGACGTTGGAATTATGAGCACTGCCGGATCGTGTGATACCTCGCATGGCGAGGTGCCTAGCAGGAAGGACGTGTTGTGCTGCTGGCCCTGCTGGATCGCATATGCCTTGCTTGTCTGGTTTGTATCGACGCATGCGAGGAAGTCGAGCGCCCCCCACTTTGGAATTAGCTGGTCATCGTAGAGCACGTACTTTGCCTGTATTGAGTTCATGTATCTAGCGAGGCTGTTTGCGCCGTAGCCGTCCTGGCTTCCGAGCACGTAATGCGCCGCGGTATCGTAGTCTTCCTGTGGAACCGAGTTGTCTCCTCTGATAACGGCATTGCTGTTTCCGAACCAGTTTATCCAGTCTCCGTAGTCCCACCATGCGAGTATCCTAGGTGCATACGGTCCGACGTTCTGTCGCATCCACGCGGTTGCCTGGAGCCAGTATGTGGGAACGAAGTTGCAGAAGAGGTCGTCACCAATTACATTGCCGCTTGATACTATGGAGCTGCAGTTTGAGAATGCGCCGGGGAGGACGCCGAATCCGATGCTCTGGAGAGACTCGACGAGTATTATGACGATGCCGAGTCCTAGGAGGAAGTAGCGGAGCGTGTCGTTGTTCATCTTCTTTGCGTATATGAGCAGCTCCCCGAAGATGATGCCTATGGCAAGTATGTATGCGACGCCGAAGTGCGGGAGATACTTTACCTCAGACATGCCTGCAGCGGCTAGGGGCGCCACGAGGGCTATGACGAATATGCCTGTCTGAGAGTTTTTGAAGAAGATTGCGTGGACCTCAAGCGCTATGAACGCGGCTAGAACGATCCATACTAGGATCGCCATCCCTCCCACGCTAGCACCTATTATGCCGAAGCCGTTGGCTCCGAAGTTGAAGTTTAGTCCGGTGGGTGCGTACTCCTGGACGGTCATGAAGAGCGGCGTCGACGGGGTCGTGAAGTGTTCGCTGAGGGCTATGTATTTCTGGAGCGGATCGCCAAGAGGCGTGAAGGCGACTGCGACTGCGAGGAGTATTAGGAATATGACTAGGAATGTAAGGTATGTATTGGTGTCTGCCTTCTTGATAGCACTGAACCTCTTGAGCAGCAAAGGTATCTCCTGGAATAAAGCTACAAGCAGCAGCGCAGCTATGGGCAGGCTGATGATTATCGGGATCCCGAAGTAGCTCGGTATTCTGTTCTGGAGCGTTGCCGCGTACGGCATGTAGAGTGCGAAGAGTATCCCTGCAACCACCAGGATTATTATGTTCATGCGGTAGAAGTCGTACATCGGCTTCCCCTTTATGACATTGAAGAGCCCCTGCAGGAAAATGTACGCGGCGAGGATTCCTGCCGGGACCGTGTAGTACTGTCCGCCCAGGAAGTTTGAGACAAATGCTATTCCGGTAAGGATGGCGTACCGTGAGTTCTTCGGATTCTCCACGGCTATGAGGTACGAGGCATAGAAGAAGAAGAGCGCGAATATTCCGAAAGGCTCGAGGAGCTGTTCGCCGGCTATGAATGTTGTTATCAGTATCGGCATTGCTGTTGCGAGTACGGCGCCTATGATTGCGGGGACGTCGCCATATAG
>JAJYXH010000056.1 GCA_021791075.1 Microcaldota archaeon | reverse complement strand
GAGGGTGAGGTTGATTTTGTAGTTTCAGAAGGCGGATCTATAAAAGAGCTTATACAGGTGACTTACGAACTTAATCAAAAGAACATGGAGAGGGAACTTAGACCCCTCTTAAGCGCGATGAAGGAGCTTAAGCCCGAGAGGTGTATGCTAATAACCTTCAATGCCATAGGCAGGGAAACGGTTGTGGAAAAGGACGTAGAGGCATTGACATTCGTGCAATGGGCACTTGGCGCTTACGATAGGAAGCTATAGCTTGTGGCACGAGGGTTAATCCCGAAGCGCATCGCCCGATGCAGGGGTCGAACCTGCGACATCATATTAACAGCAGACGCTCTATCTTTTAAGTTCTTGAAGCGCCCTCCGTTTTATTCTTTTATTATAATGTTTAAGATATGACACAAGTTTTTCCTTGTCTATCTTGAGCCTTAGCGCTTTTAGCGTATCCTTGCGCAGATAGTGATTAAAGTAGATGAAGTCTATAAGTGTCTTCTCATAATCCGACACAGGCACCCATAAACCGCCGCTTTGGATAAAATCATAACCGAAAAACAGATCTCTACGTATGTGCAGTACGCCATAGTTTCCTCTTCCAAACTTCCTAATCCCCTGTCTCACATTATTCGGAGTTATTATTATTGGATTGGTCCCCTGCTCCCACAGATGCCTGATGGTGAGTGCATTTTCCAAGCCGTAATAAAAAGGCCGAAAAGCAAAGCCCACTACAGTTATCTCGTCATGAAATGTATAAACGCCTTTTCCTATCCTTATTATTTCCCCCCTCTTAATCAGGTAGTTTATCAATCTCTTGAGATATGCAGAACTTATGCCTTTTAGGCTCAGAACCGCCTTTAGCTCCTGAAGTGTAAAAACGGGGGATTTTGGATCATTGAAATGACTTCTGATATAATCTACATATTTCATGATAGCCTGCCCCTTATCTGCATAAGCATAGACTGGAGGGATGGCACTGGGCCATCGTAGATTAGAGAAGCAAGATCTTCCTCGTTTATAGGCGGAGGCATTTTATTCAGGAAATCAGACACCTCCTTGGCTATCTTATGGTCTCTTTCTATATAGCTGCTAAGTATGTAGATATCATAAATGTCGCGTATGAAGCGCCTGTCTTCATAAGCCGCAATCTTTTCCGCAAGTAGATCGTTTGCAGATATGGAAATAATGTCGCTGTATGTTCCGTCCACTCTTTCGAATCTGAGAGCTATTGGTTTCAGGTCTTTTACAAAATGGCTTATCTCAACTTTTATGTATGCGTCCCCTAAAGAAAACCCTATAAACATAAGATTTCCAGTATCTTTTACTTTTTCTACCCTAATCCCTTGCTCTTCGGCAGCCGATTTCAACTTGTCCTTTGTATCTTTCAGGCTTATTTTAGAATCCAGATAAGCATCTATGTCATTAGAGAATCGGTTTCCTGCAAAGCATCTCCAGATCACGGTACCCCCATGTAGAACCATGTCGCTGTAGGATCTATACAGAATATCTATTGCATAGTCTTGGAATGTTGCAATCTCTCTGTATTCTCTTCTCTTTAGTCTTTTTATTATAGGAAGGCGCAATTAATTACCTAAGTTACATTATAATGTAACTTAAGTATATTTATATCTATTGGATGAATTTGGACAACTACGTAATTTGCGGCATAGGGAATATAACCCGAAGCGCCTCGCCCGAAGCACAAGATGCGCGTCAGGCACATCTCCTCCACCGGAATCGGCTCCTGGACTCCAAGCACCACGTATCCTGTTGCGATGTACGCTGCCTACTGCGAGATCCCGGGCTCCGGCGGCGGCTACCTCGGCGGCGGAGGGCCGAACTGACGGTTCCTGGACCAGATCCTACCTCCTTATCTCATTCCAACCATACATACCGCCTTGCCAGGCTAGTCCAAATCGTTCAGATAACCAAGAACCATCTCACGGCAATGGAGTACATTGCCCCAACCGGCCAGAGCCCACCGTCTTCCTGACAACTGCAGGTGTTATATTCCAATTACACCGATAATCTAGAGGATAATACCATGTCAAGAAGGGTAAGCTCCCGAAAGAGAAGAAGCCGTGAGGACTTCCCGATCCGCGAGCAGCTGAAGATAGAGGAAGGCGTATTCGACAACCGTACAATGATGGTGCTCGGCAAGTTCTTCACCCGCGGCATAGTCTCGAGGATGGAGCACATAATAGGCAAGGGCAAGGAAGCAGACGTCTACCTCACCTCCCACGGGCCTAAGATCGAGGACGAGTACGTGGTCCTGAAGGTATTCAGGCTCGAGACCTCGAGCTTCTCCAATCGGATGGACTACATGGCTGGGGACATGAGGTTCAATGGCGTTAGGAGCAGCATAACGCAGATAGTCAACCTGTGGTGCAAGAAGGAGTTCGGTAACCTGAAGGTTGCAGAGGAGGCCGGCGTGCACGCTCCGGTTCCGTACTCGTTTGCGGGAAACGTCCTTGCGATGGAGTTCATAGGCGAGGGCAGCGCGCCTTCGAGGCTCCTCAAGGAGGTTGGCACCGACAATCCG
>JAJYXH010000042.1 GCA_021791075.1 Microcaldota archaeon | reverse complement strand
GGTCTCCAGGCTTCATGACACCCGTCTCGACTCTTCCTACAGGAACGGTTCCGAATCCCGCGATGCTGTAGACGTCCTGGACAGGAAGCCTGAGAGGCTTTTCTACCGGCTTTGTAGGAACGCTTAGTTCGTCGAGAGAGCCAAGTAGCGTAGGCCCTGTGTACCATGGCATCTTGTCCGACTTTGCTGCAACGTTCGATCCCTCGAGCGCCGAGTATGGTATGAACTTTATCTTCGTGATGTCGTACCCAACTGTCTTGAGAAGGTCGCTGACCTTTGCCTTCGTGTCATCGAACTTGGCCTTGTCGAATCCAGCGGCGTCCATCTTGTTTACCCCGACGATTACCTGCTGTATTCCGAGCACCTTCGCGAGGTACGCGTGCTCCCTTGTCTGCGACTGTATTCCGTCAGGGCATGAGACCACTATTACGGCAGCGTCTGCCTGGCTTGCTCCGGTGATCATGTTCTTGACGAAGTCCCTGTGACCAGGTGCGTCTATGATCGTGAAGTAGTACTTAGGTGTCTGGAAGTCCCTGTGCATGATGTCTATCGTGATTCCCCTCTCACGCTCCTCCTTGAGCTGGTCCATCACGAACGCGAACTCGAACGTAGGCCTGTTGTACTTGACTACCTCCTCCTTGAGCTTCTTGAGGTCCTGCTCAGTAACCGCCTTTGTCTCGTAAAGGAGCCTTCCTACCGTCGTTGACTTTCCGTGGTCTATGTGCCCGATGAAGATCAGGTTCAAGTGGGGTTTCTCTGCCATTTAATTCACCAATATTATTTTCTTTAAGTAGAAAATATAAAAAATCTAGAGAGAGATTTTACCTATCTGTAGATTACGCTTATTACATTGTAATAAGACGCACTAATGATATACTCTATAACCTATTTAAATCTTTCGATTTTTGGCGAGGTAAAAGAGCCGAATGGCATATCGGATCCAAAGCCGGTCCAAAACAACAATATGACGCCCTTATTTTGCAAATCTGCTGTAGCATCCCGAAATAATGTCATCACGTCAACGAGGATGGAATATGTTTCTTTAAGGGATAGTCGGATCATGAAGAAGCTGAATAACAAGTGGATGCGATTGATTATACGGGAGATTGGGAAAGGAGAGCAATCTACGTACCGGATCGCAAAACAACAAGGCATAACTCCACGCCACGCAAGGAGGCTGCATGCACGATACAAAGACCTGAAACCTTATCCGATAGACACAGTACGACTTCAGAAACCAGGCAGAAAGCCGACTCCTATGGGCGATTACGAGAGAAAGGTGGTATTGCAAATGTATATCTCAACGAGCTTGACCAATTCGTAAAGCACGTTTTAACAGGCAAAATACTATATCAGATATGTAGATGACTTCGTTATCCTGCACCTGGCAGAAGAGTATTGTAGAACTGGAAGGAGAGGATCGATACCTTCCTGAAACTAAGACTTAAAGTCGAATTGCATCCTGACAAAACCAGAATAGTCGAACTGAAAAGGGGCGTAACGTTTCTGGGCTTTAGGGTCTTTCAAAAGCATCGGTTGCTTAAGAAGAGTAATGCGAGAAGGATATGGAAGAGGCTTGCGAAGTTCAAGAGGATGTACGATGATGGCGAGATAACTAAAGAAGACGCAATCACAAGATTGGAAGGTTGGTTGGCATATGCCGAATTTGCCAACACTTATAATCTAAGGAGAAAGATTCTGATGCAATTCGGGAAATCATTCAGTAACAAAGAGTAACAGCCCCTACCATGCCTTTCTCTTCATCGCATCCTCTGTACTTATCGCGTTCTCTGACTTCTTAAGTATCTCCTTGTCTTCCGTAACCAACAGAAGGTTGTTACTTTCTGCAGCGGAGATATACGCCGCATCATAGAAGCTGATATCCCTCTTAACGGCGATGCTCTCCGCATCATCAAACTCTATCTCCATCACGTTGACACTGGCAAAGAACTCCTTCAGCGCCTTTGTCAGAAACTCGAAGTCTTTGATCTCCTTGCGTCTGTTCCTCTTCCATACCACGTTTCCGACCTCATACTTTGTCAGAGTCAAGACAGAGATATCACTAACTAAAGGCAGGTTCCCCGACTCAAATACGCTATAGAGTGCCGATGCGTCAATCAGATACTTCATCTCTCATCCCTTGACTCCCTTACCGCCTTAATCCAGTCACTGTTGGTCATACCTGTGGCCCCTACTGCCTTCTTCAGCATCTTGGATAATCTCTCGGTTTTTGCCTTGGCTATCTTTCTCTTCAGTGCCTCCTCTACCGTACCCTTTATGTCTATATTAAGGGTGCGCGCCTCGTCCTCTAGTTTCTTGCTCAGACGCACGGAAAGCACCTTTGTCTCGCTCTTCTCCATGATATATTTGTATACATAATGATATATAAATCTTTGTATACAAATCTGAAAACATTAACTCTAAAATGGTCAATAACCACTAAGGATCTCCACTACTCTCTTAGCGACATCCTTGGGGTGGAGGCCGTTCTTCTCCGTGATCTTTCCTATAATCAGGTTGATGGTCTTGCTGTTCCTCTTATACTCCGCGACTATCTTCGGGTTCTTGTCAAGGAAGTCCCTTATCAGCTTGTCGAGCTGATCTCCGCTGAGCTTCGAGTATTCTATTGCCACCTGCTTCCCGGCCTTGAGGTCCTGAACCGTCTCCCTCGTGATTATCTTGTCCTCCTCCACTAGCTTTGTCATCTTCTCGATCACGTCGTCGCTCGGCGCCTCCTCACCACCGTACTTCTTGTACCTCTCTATCGCGTGAACTATGCTCCTCAACTTGTACTCTGCCTTGAACTTGTTTATCAGCTCCAGCGACCTGCTGTCCAGCATCGTTATCTCCCTTATGGTCTTCGGGTTCAGGTCTGATCCCTGTGCGAGCTTCTCAGCTATCTCGCCTATGTACACCGCCTGCCTGAATCCCATCCCGTTTATGTCGAACGTCGTAAGGTCCGGTTCATAGATGTATCCATACTCCTCATCGGTCTCCTTCTCTCTGAGCGACTCGGTCAGCTTGCTCTTCTCGTTGTAGCCCCTGGTCTCCCTGGCGATCGGACTGCCCTCCTTTATCAGCTGCGTCTGCCTCTCGATCTCGAACCTTGTGGCCTCTATGAGGCTCTTTATCCCGGTTACGTTCTTGACCTCGACCCTTATGTCTGCTAGCGAGATATTCAGGTCTGCCTTGATCTCCTTGTTGATGTCAACCCCGAGATAGTAGAGTATGCTCCTAAGGTTTGCTATGAACGACCGTAGTTCCTCCTCGCTCGTTATGTCCGGCTCTGTGACTATCTCAACGAGCGGCGTTCCGGATCTGTTGAAGTCGAGCAATGTGAGCAACCCCTCCCTCACTATCTGCGCAGGGTCCTCCTCTATTTGCACCCTCCTTATCCTTACCTTCTTTCCCTCTATCTCAAGGTAGCCTTCCCCTCCTACCGATCCATCAGTCTGCGTTATCTGGTAACACTTCGGCAGGTCTGGATAGAAATATACCTTTCTTACGAATGAGATATTCCTGTTTATCTTGCAGTGAAGCGCATTCGCGATTCCAAGTGCAGAAGTGACTGCGGCCTCGTTGAGCATCGGCTTAGATCCGGGGAATCCGAGGCAGATCGGGCATATGGCTGTGTTGGGCTCCTCTGCCTCTGCGCTGCATGAACAGAACAGCTTTGATTTCGTTGGAAGTGCGACGTGCACCTCAAGTCCGATCTTCATAGGCTCCCTATATTGTGTTTGTACTTGTACTGGAAACTCTCCTCCCACTTCGAAGAAAAGTCAAGGAGCGCATAGTCGTTCGCCTGCTCTGTTATGATCTGCGCGCCTATCGGCATCTCGTTTACGTAAGCGTAAGGGAATGTAAGGTGCGGAAACCCGCCGATGCTTGGTGGTATGGTGAAGACGTCCAGCGCGTAGTTCTGCACCGGCGTGAGCTTCTCGACGTCAGCAATCTTCGGCGTCGGTATCGGGAGAGTAGGCGAGATCACGAATCCGTCCTTGAGCACCTTGCCCATCTCGTTTATTATCATCTGGCGTATCATGAGCGCCTTTGTGTAGTACCTCGCCTTGACGCTCTCGCTCCTTATGAAGGTGCCGAGTATTATCCTCCTCTTCGCCTCCATCCCGAAGTTCGATCTCGCTTCAGTGAAGAAGTCGTTGTAGCGCCTGTTGAACTCCCCGTACTGAAACCCGTACTTGTAACCGTTGTACTTTGCCAGGTTGGTTGATGCCTCTGCCATGGCTATTATGTAATACGGCTCAATCGCATCGCTCAGTATATTCATGCTTATTGTCTTTATCTCGTACTCCTTGCCAAGCTTGTCAAGCAGCCTCTCGAACTCTGATCTTATCTTCGGATCTGCCTTCTCCAGGAGCTCCTCTATCACGAAGAGCTTTCCCTTCTTATTGTTCGTTATCTTCTCTATGGCGCAAGTGACGTCATAGTTGTCGCGGCCCCTGATAACATCGAAGACACCTCTCGCGTCGTCGCTGCTCCTCGCCATTATTCCTATCTTGTCAAGAGAGTTTGCATAGTCTATAAGACCGTACCTAGATACCGCGCCATACGTCGGGGTGAATCCGACAACCCCGTTCAGTGCCGCCGGCGTCGATATCGAGCCTCCTGTGGACTCTGCTATTGCGACATGGTACTTCAGCAACGCCGTTGCGACTGCCGAGCCGCTGCTCGATCCTCCCGCGGCGTAGCGACTGTCAAACGCGTTCCTTGCCGGCACTTCCGTGTTTATCCCGAACGTACCGAATCCGAACTCGTCCATGTTCGTCTCTCCGATGAAAGAGAAGCTTCCCTCCTTGAGCATCCTCTCGACAACTGTGGCGTTGAAAGGCGGAACATATCCCCTGAGCATCTTGGATCCAGCAGTCGTCTCGACGCCCTTGACGCAGATATTCGCCTTCGTGCTGAAAGGAACCTGGTTCTTTGCCTCTGTATCCTTTTTTATCACATTGAATGCGTGGTACTCGCTGTTAGTGCGCTCCAGCTCCTCCGCCAACTTCGAGTAGTAGTCGCTTGGCTTCTCATGTCCTAGGAACTCCCTTATGTGGCTTGCCATTCTCCATCAACAAAAGTTTGCAGACTCAGAGCTTCGGGCCGAGTATGTAGCCGTTGTGCAGCTTCGACTGCCTCTTGAGCCCGTCAACATCATCAAAATGAGCTATCTCATCCTTCCTCAGCCTTGTCGGCACGTGTATCGGCTGGTACGCCGGCCTCTCGTGCGTGCTGATGACGTCTATCTTGTCGAAGTAGCCTATTATCTCCTCTATGTCCGACTTTATCCTCTTCCTCTCGGTATCATTGAGCTTCAGCCTTGCTATCTTGAGGAGCCGGTCGAACTCGCGATCTTCCATGCCAATCTATTCGAAGCGCATATATATAAGAAATATAGTAGAGAAATAAGAAAAAGAGCCAGACTCTTGCAGTGATACCGCATGATGAGGGTAACTTACATAAAGGACGTGCCAAGGACTCCAGGCATCAAGGTGAGGATAGGCGGAAGGGTCAGCCGTGTCAACGATCTTAAGAGTGCGCGATTCGTCTGGTTGCGTGATGTTACTGGGGCCATACAGATAACCGTGATAAAGAGCAAGACCGATCCGAAACTGATGGAGACGGTCAACGAGCTGATGCCCAACTACTTTGTGGTGATAGAGGGCACGGTTCCGCCGGAGATCAAGGCCGCCAGGGGAGTCGAGATAATTCCTGAGAGGATCGAGATAGTGAGCAGGCCGCAGGCCATCTCTCCCATAGACATAGAGGGGGTCATGGAGACAGGCATCGACAAGAGGCTTGACTGGAGGGCCCTCGACCTGAGGAACCCGAAGCAGACCGCGATATTTGTGATCCAATCGAAGCTGATGGAGGGAATGCAGAAGTACCTCTACTCGCAGAGGTTCATGCAGACCTTCACACCAAGCCTCATGGGCGTCTCATCGGAAGGCGGTTCGGAGGTATTCACGCTGAGGCACTTCGGAAAGAACGCATTCCTCAGGCAGGATCCCCAGCTGCACAGGCAGCTGCTCATGCTCGCGGGATTCGAGAAGATATACGAGATAGGGCCGAGCTGGAGGGCCGAGCTCAGCAACACGCCATTCCACATGACGGAGCACAGGACCTGCGCCGCGGAGCTCTCATTCATAGACGACGAGAAGGACGTCATTAGGGTGGAGGAGAACCTTATCATGAATGCGATAAAGCTAGTGGCCGAGGAGTGCCAGGAGGAGCTGAAGCTCTTCAACATCGAGCTCAACGTTCCCAAGGTCCCATTCCCTGTTCTGGAGTTCCCCGGGATCTACGATACGCTAGAGGAGCTAGGGTTCAAGTCGCAGAGAGGAAAGGAGGATTACAACAAGCAGGGAGAGGCCGCTCTCGGAAAATATGTAAAGGAGAAGTACGGCTCGGACTTCTTCTTCGTCAACAGGTTTCCATCAGCGATCAAACCTTTCTACGTCATGAGGTTCGACAACGAACCAGAGTGGGCGAGAAGCGTCGACCTGGTCTATAAGGGCCTGGAGATGAGCAGCGGCGGCCAGAGGGAGCACAGGTACAACAAGATAATCGAGCAGGCAAAGGAGAAGGGTCTTGACGTTGACAACCTCGCATGGTTCACGGAGTTCTTCAAGTACGGCGCGCCTCCGCACGGAGGCTTCAGCATAGGGATAGAGAGGCTGACGATGCGAATGCTCGACATACAGAACATAAGGGAGACGACACTCTTCCCGAGGACTCCGGACAGGCTAGTGCCATGATTCTATGGCCACGATTTTTCTATTAGTCCTTGCATAGGTAATGCCATGTCCATTGGAGGAACCATAGAGAAGTTGCTTGCGGGAAGATGGATAGCTGGAGCGGGAATAAGGGATGCAATAAGCACGACAAAAAGATTCAACAAGGAGAGAATCTCCGCGTCTATCAACTACCTCGGCGAGAACTTCAGCGACAAGGCAGAGGTCGATAGGACTGTCGGCGTATACGCAAAACTGATAGAGGAGATACACGGGAGTAATGTCGATGCCGCGATATCGGTGAAGCCAACCCAGCTTGGCCTGCTGATAGGAAAGGGGTATGCAAAGAGAAACTATTCAAGGATCGTGCGCCTTGCAAGGAAGAAAGGGATCTTCGTCTGGCTAGACATGGAAGAGCACCAGTATGTAGATGACACGATAAGCCTTTACAGGAGCCAGCAGAGAAGAAGGGGAACGGGCATATGCATACAGGCCTATCTGAGGAGAAGCGATGACGACGTAAAGAGGCTTGTGAAGGCAGGAGCCGTGATACGACTTGTGAAGGGTGCATACAAGGAAGGCGAGAGTATAGCATATCCGACAAGGAAGGCGGTAACGGCAAACTATCTGAGGCTGATGTCCTACCTATTCCGAAACTCCGACGAGTTCATGATAGCAACCCACGACACCGACATGATACGCGAGGCTCTTCTTCTCAACCGATCGTACAGGAGAAAGGTCAGCTATGCGATGCTCAACGGCATAAGGAACAAGTATCTTGTCGAGCTTGCAAAGATGGGAAACAAGACCGTAGTCTACATTCCGTTCGGCGAGAGGTGGTTTGACTACTCTGTCAGAAGGCTGCGGGAGGAAGGCCATCTTACGCTCATACTAAGATCGCTCTTCCAGAGCCAGAAGCTCTAGGTGTTTGTTTGTTCAGCGTAGGAATAATTGCAGCGCTGCTCTCAATGCTTGTCGCAGTGGTATCAACACTGATATCGAAGAGGATAGCACCGCAGCTGGGGAATAAGCTCTCACCGATCCTTACCGTCGGATTCGGCGCTGTGACGATGCTCATGGGCGCACTGATCTTCGGATTCGGGTCACTCGGACTGCAGGATATCATCATCTCCGGAATCTCGGGCTTCTTCCTCTCGCTCGGATTCATCTTCAGGTACACATCACTGCGCACGGAGCAGATAACCAATACCGTTGCCGTAGGGCAGATCCAACAGGCGATAGTGGTCATCTTCAGCCTCTTCATACTCGAAGAGGCACTCAGCCTGCTGCAGCTCATACTGATAGTCATAGTATTCATAGGCTCGACTCTAGTTGCAACCACGGAGAGGTTCGAGCTTAACAGGAACCTCATACCGGCATTCTTCGCTAGCGTATCCTGGGGGATATACTGGGTGCTCATCGCATACTCAGTGAACAACTCCAACAACTTCCTACTCTCATTAATAGTATCAAGGATAATCGGCATTGCCGTGCTCCTGGTGTACCTCTTTTTCTATAGGAAGGAGACGATCTCAAGGTCCAAGTCCATAATCAGGAACAACGGCAGGAACATTATGGTGATGCTCCTAGTCCTAGGTATAATTGCCGGACTTACCAACGGACTCGGAGATGCGCTCTTCGGCGCGGTTGCATACTACAAGGTGCTCGCGGTAGGAAGTGCGATAAACACCCTTTCGCCAATATTAATCGCGCTACTGGCATACTTCGTCTTCAGGGAGAGGCTCAACAGGCAGCAGATGGCCGGCTTCGTGGTGATGATAGTGGCTGTAATGATGTTGAGCGTTATCTGACAATACTGCCAGATGTTCTCTCTATCCGGTCAGCTCTCAATGTACTTTAGCGTGTCTGTCGTTCCCTTCTTGTTCGGCGACCCAGAGACTATTATATACTTCTTTATGCCTCTCTTCTTCGCGATCTCCTTAACTCTCTCGAACATCTGGTCGGTCGTCTTGTACTGCTTGAGGTTCATGCTCTCCACGCCGTACGAGAGCTTGAGCATCTTCCTTACCTTCTCTGCCCCTGTTAGCGCTATTATCGGCGACATCGGCCTGAGCGTCGAGAGTATCTTCGGCGTCGTGCCGCTCTGGGTCGGAGCGAATATCATATCGGTGTGATAGTTGTCTGCAAGCTGCGATGCCGCGAATGCTATTCCGCCGTTTATGCTAGTTACCCTGAAACCGTTCATGTGCGGCGCGAACTGCTCCGCGTTCGATGCCGTCTGCGCAAGCATCTTTACCGCCTCTACCGGGAACTTTCCTACGGCCGTTTCGTCGCTCAGCATCAGGCAGTCAGCCCCGCTTGCTATGGCATTGGCTATGTCGTTGACCTCTGCCCTGGTCGGTATCGCGTTGTTGACCATGCTCGCAAGCATCTGCGTCGCTACTATGACTGGCTTGCCTGCCTCCCTTCCGGCAGTGATTATCCTCCTCTGCTCTATCGGGATCATGTCTATGTCCACGTCGAAAGCGAGGTCTCCCCTTGCGACCATAAGCGCGTCAGCCTCCTCCGCTATCTCTGCTATGTTGTCTATCGCTATCTTCCTCTCTATCTTCGCAATAATTCCCAGCCCGCCTGCGTACTTCCTGAGCCTCTTTATGTTTGATGCCTCTCTTACGAATGAGATTCCTAGAAAGTCGAATCCGTTCTTCACCGCAAACTCTGCCCTCTTGAGGTCCTCCGGAGTCGGCGGCGATACCCTTGCCGATAGCCCCTTTATCCCGATTCCCTTATGGCTCGTTATCTCCCCGTCGTTCATGGCCTCGCAGATTATCCTGCCCTTATCGAGCCTCTTCACCTTGAGCCTGAGGTTGTACTCGCCTATGAGCACTTCCGCCCCAGCCTTCACGTCCTTGTGTATGTCATAGTCCAGGGGTACTATCTCCGTGTTGCTCGAGTACTTCGAGTATGCAAGCGCTATCTCCTCGCCCTTCTTCATCTTGATCGGGTCCACTAACTTACCTATCCTTATCTTAGGGCCAGGCAGGTCCGCAAAGAGCGCTATCTCCCTGCCCAACTCCCTTGATACGCTCCTTACCTTCGATGCGAACTCGGCCCACTGCTTCTCGTCGCCATGGGACATGTTTATCCTTATCACGTTTACGTACTTGAGCAGCTCCCGCAGTGTCTCCATGCTGTCCATTCCTGGACCGTAGGTCGCTATTATCTTCGCCTTCATTGTAAAACCTTTATCAATATTTTATCAGTGAGATCACTTCACCTGCAGGAAGGGCCTTCCTTCCGTTCAGCTCCGCAAGCTCTATGAGAAACGCGAATCCGAGCACCTTGCCCCCGAGCTCCTCGACGAGACCCGCAGTAGCCTTTGCCGTGCCGCCCGTTGCGAGAAGATCATCCACTATCAGTATCTTGCTGTCCCTCTCGATCGCATCCTTGTGCATCTCTAGCGTCGCGGTTCCGTACTCAAGGCCATAGCTCCTGCTCACCTTGTCATAAGGGAGCTTGCCCTGCTTCCTTGCGGGTATGAATCCCAGCTTGAGCTTGTACGCCAGTGCTCCACCCAATATGAAACCGCGCGACTCCATGCCCACTATGTAGTCCGGCTTCAGCCCCCGCACATCCTTGGCGAGCTCGTCTATGCAGGCCGCGAATGCCCCATTGTCCTTTAGAAGCGGCGTTATGTCCTTGAAGACAATTCCCTTCTTCGGGTAATCGGGTATGTCCCTTATCCTGCCCCTGACGAGCAACTCAGTCTCTCTCTCCATCCAAATTCTCCATATCACCCATGATCCGCAACAAATATATACGTTGATATGGGATACGTTGCAAGTAGAAGGTCCCGGAGCGCCATGCCTTATGCAGCAGTCAGTTCCCCACAACAGTTAAAAATAAAGTAGTATAAAGTATATCCGTATATCAGAGGTACGAAATGATGAGCACGGAATCTGCCCCAGCTACAATCGCCCTGATCCCCGATGGAAACCGGCGATGGGCAAGGGCGCACAGGATGTCCATATTCGACGGATACAATCTTGGGGTTAACAAGTTCATAGAGTTCAGCGAGTGGTGCAAGAACTATGGCGTAAACAGCGTCACCGTATGGGCTCTCTCGTCGGAGAACCTCTCGAGGCCAAGGGAGGAGGTCAACACCCTTTTCAGCATCTACAAGAAGGTGGCTAACGACAAGAAGATACTTGAGAGGCTGCACAAGAACAAGACCCGTGTAAGGATAATAGCGAACCGGGACATAATGCCAAAGGACCTGATCGCATCGCTCCATAAGATAGAGGCCGAGACAAGCAGGTACGGCGAGCGCGTCATAAACATGCTTCTGGGATATGGCGGCAAGGACGACATACTTCATGCTGCCAAGAAGGCCGCGATTAACTTCAAGAGAAAGGGAGGCGAGCACTTCGAGAAGATATTCGAGCAGTCGCTGCTCTCCTATAACATACCCAACATAGACCTGATAATAAGGACATCGGGGGAGCAGAGGCTCTCTGGATTCATGCCGTGGCAATCCGCTTACTCCGAGCTCTACTTCTCCAAGAAGCTCTGGCCTGACTTTACGAAGGATGACCTAAGGCTGGCAATAAACGACTACGGCAAGAGACAGAGAAGATTCGGAAGATAACGTGTTTGGTATGCCAAACAAGAATATAGACGTAAGTAAGTATACCAGGTACTTCAACATAACCGCCCCTTCAGCACAGCTCCAAACGTTCATGCTCGTCGTACTGGGCGCCGGAGTTGGCCTGTGCTCCGGGTTCATAATAAACATAGGTAATCCCGGCTACAACGGATACCTTCTCTACACTGCGGCAGGGGGAATAATGGCCGTGACCCTACCGGCGCTTCTGACCTCGATAGTCATCAAGGGCTTCAAGTGGAAGCTGCGCATGCGGCATGCCATGTACCCTACAACGGCGGTCTCTGCAATCTACGCTCTCGCATTCATCATCGTGGCCATGGTGTACTCGATATTCAAGCACTACCTGCTCGCATCTATCCTCCTCATACTGATCAATGCCGGAATCTACGGATACTGGTTCCTGATAAACAAGGTGGCCATGGGATACAGGAGGAGCTCAGTGCTCCTTGCAGCCGTGCAGCCCGTGCTCAACATTCTCTTCTTCATACCTTTCGGGCAGTACATCTTTGCCCTGAACCTTCCGCTTAATGCGATCCTCCTGAAGCTCTATGGCGGCATGCTCGTCTTCCTGGCCTTCGGCTACCTGGTGATATACCTGATAGACAGGCCGGCAAAGAAGTCCCTCGACATAAGCGGGATCGCGGTCTTCAACGCGATGGTACAGCAGTGGCTCCTGGACGTAAACCCAAGGGCCGACCTTCTCGGGAAGGCAGGCCAGAAGAGGGATGTTGGAATAGACATACTGGTGCTGAAGGGAAGGGGGCACAAGGGAGCCGTGCTCGTGAAGCCCGACATACACTACGGTCCGTTCTCCAGCGTAGGCGGAAGCGTCGCAACAGAGCAGATAGGCAGGTTCATAGAGCAGAGATACGGCGCGGTGCCGTTCGTGATGCACGGGGCGGTAAGCGCCGGAGACAATCCCGTCAGTGCAAACCAGATAACCTCAATGAAGAGGCAGATAGGCGATGCCGTAGACGTGCTCATGAGGGAGGGCGGAAGACCCGCATCGGGATCGTTCGCGCTCGGCAGGAGCGGAAAGTGCAGGGCACTCAACATGAGGATAAACGGCGTAAACCTGCTTACGCTGAGCAAGGCCCCGTACGTTACTGAGGACATAGACAGGGACGTTGGGCTTGAACTTGCGAGATGCGCTGGAAACGGCGGCTCGAAGGTCATGCTTATAGACGCGCACAACTCCAGATTCGAGTCGGCACCTGGCGACGAGCTCAGGGGAATATACAAAGGCTCGAAGTACGTGGAGCAGTACAGGAACGCGATAATCGGAAGTTCGAAGAGTCTCGGCGAGCGTGCGTATGCAATGAGATTTGGCGCCGCATGCACAAGGCTTAAGCCGGCGCTGCACGGGAAGAAGGATCTCGGTGAAGGTTATACGAGCGTAGGCATATTCGAGTTTGGAAAGAGGCGGTTCGGGATAATCTACTTCGACTCCAACAACATGCTCCCGGGTTTCAGGAACGAGGTTATAAATCACATGAAGGAGAAGTTCGGATTGGATATGGAGCTCTGCACAACAGACACGCACGCTGTAAACTCTATAGCACTGCCCGCGAGCAACGCTCTTGGAAGGGAGACGAAGCCAAGTGAGGTCATGCCAACGCTCGACAGGATTGTCGGCGAGGCCTCTGACAGGCTGGAGCGCGTCGCCGCGTCCCACAGCACAATAACGATGAGGAACTTCAGCGTCTGGGGGAGGGGCGCCGATGAGGTACTCGTAAAGGCCGGCAAGGATGCGATACGCACGTTCAAGCACACGGTCCCGTTCGTAATAGCAGCCTGCTTTGTTGCAGCAGCCTGGGTCATATACATACTTTAGTCGTTGGAGGAGGTCACCGAAATGATTGCATACTATCTTGGGGCTTTCGCGTACGGCGCGATGATCGCTCTCTTTGTCTATAGGCTCATATACACATCAGACAAGAAGAGGTGGAAGAAGTTCACCCTATTCATGCTCTTCATGTCCCTCGGAGTGCTCCTATTCGGATATGAGGGGGAGAGCGGCGTCCAGATAATACAGCTGATCCTCGGGATGATAATCTTCAATGGCATGCTCTCCACCTACGGGTCGGACATGAACTTCGTCTACCTCGCGTTCGCCATAGTCTACATATTCGTCTCTTACGCCATGGGTCTGGCACTCATGGCACAGGCGATGCTCCTCGGCATGCTCAGCGAGGTTGCGATGATGAAGGGCATAAAGGAGAAGACAGGGGACAAGCACCTTGAGATAAGGAGGGATGTCATCCAGATAATATTCGGCATCGCCCTCATATCCGCATTCTATCTCCTGAACACGATGCTCGCTGACGTCATACTGCTCTTCGTCATAATTCTGGGAGTCTTCGTAGTGAACGTCTCCAAGGATGGAAGGCTCAAGAGCCTCTCCAAGACCATGTATTATTTTGAAAGAAGGAATACCGCGCTTGGACTAGGTGCGCTCTGGCTTGCGCTGGGCGCGCTCATAGCCGTATCGTTCCTTGCAACTCCCTACGTGATAGTCATCTTCGGCGCAATCTTCATAGGCGACTCGGCCGCAACCATCGTCGGAGTCAGCTACAAGAGCGCAAGGCTCCCCCACAATTCGGGCAAGAGCGTGGCCGGCTCTCTAGTCTACTTCCTTACCACATTTATTATCGGATACATTGTGATCGGACCTCTCGCCATTCCTATAGCCTTCATTGCGGCCCTCGTAGAGTCCCTTCCCTGGAAGCTTGACGATAACTTTGCAGTCTCGATAGTGCTTGTGGCAATAATTCTTGCAGTCAACGCGCTTTAAAATGTGATATTTATGAGAATCGGACTTATCGCCGCTTCGGAGGAGAGAGCGATGACAGGCATGTCGGACCTCAGATCCGCCATAAAGAGACACGGCCACGTACCTTGCGAATTCCTGGTTGACAGGGCCGGGGTAAGAATGGGAAACGGGAAGGTCTCCGTCTTCGCATCGGCAGACATGCACGGGATAACAGAAGAGAAACTCGACGGAGCCCTTCTAAGGAACATCGGCATAGTGAAGGACTACGAGCAGTTGGGCCAGAGGATCTGGACACTGAGATCGCTCGAGATCTGCGGAACCTATGTGATGAACAACGTCATGCCGTGGCTTTCCGCGAGCGACAAGTTCTCCACGCTAGTCACCCTCTCGGAGGCAGGCCTTCCTGTTCCGGACACCGTCTCAAGCGAGGACTTCTTTGCCGGATACCGTGCAACTAGGGAGTTCAAGAGCTCGGTGATCAAACCTCTGAGAAGCGGCCTAGGGCTCGGAGTCTTCAAGGTCGACGACCCTGATGTTGCCATGCACATATTCAGCTACTTCGTGAACGTTAACAAGCCGATATACGTGCAGAGATTCCTAGAGAAGAAGGGGGGAGGCGATTACAGGATAATCGTAGTCGGAGACAAGGTGATAGGCGCAGAGTTCAGGAAGGGTAAGACGTGGAAGAGCAATATCTCGCAGGGCGGCGTTCCGCGAAAGGCCAAGATAAACGGTGAGATGAGCGAACTCGCGATAAAGGCCACTAAGGCAATGGGTCTGGACTTTGCAGGTATAGACATGGTAGAGACTAAAGACGGATATTATATTCTCGAGACGAATCCGACGGTCGGATGGTCTGGATTCAAGTCCGTCACCGGTGTGGATCCGGCGGAGCACATAGTAAGCCATCTTATATCGAAGCTGAAGGCATAAGCAACTTGGCTATCAGATGTGATAGCCGCTTAAATGCTTGACAAAATCAAGTTTCTTGACCTTCCTGAGCATCTTGTCATCCGCCGTATAGAATAGTGCGCCTATATGGTTTGCAAGTGCCACGTATGTGGCAGCGTATCCTGATATGTCGTAATCCGCAGAAAAATCAACAATCTTATTTACCAAAATGTCATCAGGTTCGATCATCGAGAATGCATAGTCGCTTATCACTTCCAAGGCCTCCCTTACTTCTTCCTTCTCAAAACTCTTATACTTAAGGACGTTTATAAGCTCATACCTTGTTAACGAAGGCAGCGTTACCTCGATCTTCCCATCCACATGCGCATCCTTTATCTTTAGGGCGATATCCGACCATTCTTCTTTCAGAAAGAGTTTTGCTATCACGTTTGTGTCAAGTACTATCTGGTCCATATCTCGACTCCCTCATCCTCCTTATCATCTCCGTGCTGCTTGCTCCACCGACGCGTCTAAATAGTTTGGCCCTTAACCTCTCAGCTCTGGCTATATTCCTCTTTTTATTGATCTCATTACGTATAAACTCGCGTATCAGTCCAGACCAGTTAGTCTTAACGCTCTTCATTCCCCTTTTGGTGTCTTTGTCTAGTTTGACGAGTATTGTCTCACTATAGCGCATAAACTCACGTATATACCATATATACCGGCAGTAATAAATACCTTGCGTTTGGCGATATAATATATTCGGAAGTGGGTGGTTTGGAGGGCGAAAGAAACCCTCGCCATTTATGGCGACTGGATGAATTGAACCCTCCAACACAGTGCAAATAAACGTCTTCTCTTTGATAAATTCTCAGTGGCAGCTGTGCCGCGGCCTTTACGCGGCACAGAACTGCCAGAGAATGAACCACATGAATAGCGGAAGCTTTGAATCGAACTCTGTGCACGGCGTCGGACAACTTGTTTTCCACCTTGAGTGGTGCCCGAAATACCGGTACAATATGTTGAGGCAGGAAAGGTTTAAGGACTTTCTGGC
>JAJYXH010000051.1 GCA_021791075.1 Microcaldota archaeon | reverse complement strand
AGAAGGACGATGTTGTGTTCATATCCGCGCACGGGAACTCGCTGCGCCCGATAAGAAGATACTTCGAGAAGATAAGCGTCGAGGAGATGTGCTCATTCGAGCATACTCCTGCAAAGGTCTACGAGTACGAGACATAGAATCACAGCTTCCTTACGGTCAGGGCTTTAATCTCTTTATTGCATAAACCGCTACCGGATCCGGGATCATATATCTATCATCTGCTGCCTTCTCGACAATGCCGAGCTTTATCAGAGTCTGCAACAGGGAGTTAAGAATGGTATCCGACAGACTACCTGCATTCGAGCTGACATACGCCTTTATTACCCCCCAGGTATCCAATCCATCCACGATCGCCTTTAGGATGTAGATGTACCGTTTCCTGGAGCGGGATATCACCTTTTCAATCTCTTTTAGGGTGAGCTGAGAGCCCTCTCTAAATACCTGCTTTATGGCGTCTTCGTGCTTCATGCCTTCTACCGTCCTATAATAGCCATAATAGGTTAACCACCCGCTAATCCCATCCAAATCCCTACTAACCTCTTCGAGCGCTTTTTCACTTATGGTTTTACCTGATTCCTTGAACCCGCGCCTCAAAAAGCCAAATCCCTCTTCCTTTGTAAATCTGTTCAGGTATATCTCATTCCTGAACCTCCCGTAGAGAGGGGCTTCGGTGTCCTCATATCGTAAGAATTCCCTTAGCATCCCCGCTTCGCTTCCCGTGAGTATAAACGTTACATTCGAGAGGTTGTCAACGCCCCATGCTATTATGCCGTCGTATCTGATCTTCCCGCCAAATCTCAGGTACTGTGACTCATCCAACGCAACGATAAACGTCAATTTTCTTGCCCTGCACCACTCGTTGATCCCCTTCAATAGGCCCGTCAGTCCAAGATCCTCGCTTAAATCGAATCCGGGTTCAGAACCAACTTTTCCGATGAACCTGACGAACTCCTTGGCCACCGCGTTATATAACGCCTTAATCGGCACCGATCCGTGCACATAGTATATCTCCTTCATATCCAGGAGAATATACGGAAAATCCCTCTCATTAAGGAATGCACGGATAAGACTTGTCTTGCCGACCCTCCGTACGCCATATACGATGACCAGCCGTTCCCCATTCTTCAAGGATAGTGAAAGCGACTCCAGCTCTTTCTTCCTGTCGTAAAGGTCCTTTATGCTCTCTTTGGGGTTCAAGTCAAACAGCACTAATACACCTATTAGTTACTAATACTACCATTAGTAAATTACTTAAACCTTGCCATTTCTGCATGTGGCAGGGTGTTTGGGCACCCATGAGGTGGGTACGGGATATGACTAGGCAGCTTTCGGATTAACTAATACTCCTATTAGCTACTAATACCCCTATTAGTACTAACTACATCCGTTAGCTACTAACCCCACCAGTTAGTAAAACAAAAAGCTTCTTGCATCTCCTGCTGATGCTGCACTGCCCGTCGAGCACGCTCCTGCAAAGGTCTACGAGTATATGGTGTAATCCCGGCTATGTGCGTCAGGACCTTCTCATGACGTTAATTGAGAACTTGAACTCGCCGAGGGCCGCTGAATCCCTCTGGCCTTATCCTGTAGAATCCTGGCTGCTCCCTTATCCTTTCGATCAGGTCGCTCAGCGACAGGTGCGTCAGGGAATAAGACACGCGAGACTCGTCAAACCACGTGAGGCTCGCTATCTCGCTCCGCGACCTCCCGTCGCAGAACTCGAAGGTGCGCGGTACCTTTATGTCTTCTGACGTAAGCCCGGAGCCTTCGTTCAGGGCCTTTGGATTCAGTGCCTCCATGTGATAACCTATCAACAGTTTCAGGATGCGTATTTATGCATTTGCCGGATTCCGTTCAGATGGGGTTGGGCGGGAACTTCTCCTTTACCTCCTTCATCTCGGCGTTGACTACCTTCTTCCATGCCCCGAATCCCGAGAGCTCTGGATATCTCGAGTAGAGCTCGTTGAGCTTCTTCATCTTGTTGACCGTGAAGATCAGGTTCCTGAACGCGTTGATGTTCGAGATTCCGCTCAGTACCTTGTTGAATGTGCTCGCTATCGTTATCTTCGGTATCCTTCCGTAGCTGATCTCCTCCGCTTCCTGCTTGGTGAGGAAGTGACTCATCCCGTAGTTTATCAGGTCGTTGTTCATCGACTGGAGGTAGACCCTGAAGGCCTCGAGGCCTGCCGTCTTGTTCCCGTACAAATCGTTGTAGCGCACGTTGTATCTCCATATGAAGTCAAGGCTCGTGTCCTTTGCGGCGATCGCCTCGGCGGCGACCTCCCCGGCGAGCACTCCAGAGACCATCGCAGGTCCTATCCCTCCCGCGCTTATCGGGTTCGGCATCGCCATGCTGTCTCCGGCTCCCATGTATCCCGGGAAGACGAGGCTGTCGAACTGCCTTCTTACCGTTACTGACCAGTATCCCTTCCCGTTCTCGTCGGTAGGGTCGAGCTCCAGCTTCTTCACCGTCGGATTCCAATCGACATACTGGTCGATCAGCGAGTGAAGCGTGTCCTTCTTGTTGAGCTTTGCGTTCCTCAGCTCAAGGCTCTTCTTCTCAACTCCGAGTCCGATATTCACCCTCTTCCCGCTCTTCG
>JAJYXH010000013.1 GCA_021791075.1 Microcaldota archaeon | reverse complement strand
TGAACGATGGTTCCAACTCGACCTTTTCGAGAAGATTGAACGTGAGCGGAAGCACATGCTCTGCGCCAGTATAAGAAGGCCCTTTTATCCGCAGCTTGTATCCGACTCCGTGTTTTATCCTCGCTGGCGGGCCGAGATCACATTCGTAATAGGCGCTCGCCTTCCTTGCCGTGCGCCTTAGCGCCGGATCCGGATCCTGCACGTTAAGGAGATTGAAGTCCAGGTCCCTTGAGAGCCTGTTGAGTCCGTATACCTTCTGCAACGCCGTGCCGCCCTTGAATACGAGTTCGTTTGAGAACTCGCTATACAGTGAGGAGAGCGCGATGTGCTGCAGGTAGTCATTCTCCACCCAGAACGGATCTATCTTCAGGGCATTTGCATACTCAATTATCTCTTCCTTATTTATAGTTATTCTACCACCCCTCTTTGTCCTTTGCGCTCATTTTGCAAGTCTTGCTATCGTCTTCGCTATGCTTTTAGTGCCTGTTTTTTTGGCATATTCCAGAAGCTTTTTTATGCTTATCGTGCTGTTCTCCAGGCCATTGGACAAGGCCTCCTCGGCATATTTTACATCTTCGTTGAGATATAGCGCATCGACCACAGCCTTTTCCGGAGAGGCCATTGCGATGCCATTGGTGCTTCCGTAGCCGTACATGTACGCCCTCCTCAGCGTCTTGAACTCGATGACCGTGCCCTGGAACCGCATCATCCTGTGCCTTTTCGTTGTTATCACCTTTATCGTGGACGCTACCTGGTCGATCAGTTTGTAGTAGACGAATGCGGTTATCAGGCTTACATATGAGGGTATTGAGACATTTGAGGCTACTACGAGAGGATCCGTGCCAGGGAGGCAGTACAGCCCGTTCTCCACCCTTACAAATGCCTTGCTCTTGTGCAACAGCAGATAGACGTAGCCTTTGCCCTTTCCCGTCATTCTTGATATGTCATTCGGCCGGAATACCTGCATGCCGTACAGCCTCAGGTCTCTGGAAATATCGGTAGACTTCATGATTAATATTTCGTGTAAAGATTCTTATATATTTGTATAAGATTCGTTACATACAATACAGTGGCAGGGTCAGCGATCAGCGGTCGCTCTTAGGCCGTTTCACGCCGATGTTGGATGACCTTCGCGTTCCCCCTTTATGCAGCTGGCGTGCTTCCGGTTCAGCAGGCGGTCTAGAGACTCCACTGCCTCAACTCTATAAAGATGCAACCGCCTTCCTGCAGAGTTCAACTATCTCCTTAGAGTCGTCATACAGGCTGTCAAGCTTTCTTTCCAATTCCTCATCCGAGAGATTGTACTCGAAGGAGTATCCGGATGGTGCCCGGTACTCAACCAGCGTCGAGAACGTACTGGCGATCTTATCCATCCTCTCCCCGAATTCCTTTGGAATCCGCGCATCATGCCTCGCAACCTCCCTTATCTGGTTCGTGACATTGTGCGCCTTCGGCACCTCTATGCCCAGGCTGCAGAGCACCGCCTTCAGCGCCATCTCCACGGACATCTCGAGGCTGTAGAGCGCAGAGGCCGGAATCCCGGCCTTCCTGCTTGCGTCGCACGTCCGGAGCCACATCTCAGAGCTTCTCAGTATCTCCTCTGCCTCCATGCTTCCACCTTATTACCATTGCCCCTGCCAACTCCTCCCTGGTATATCCCATCCTGCCAACATCAGAGAGGAATCCGGCAAGCGCGCCGTCCCTGTCAAAGAGCGTTATGCCCTCGTCAACAAACGCTGCGTACAGTGGCGAGAACCTTCCGGAATTATCGCTGCCGAGCACTATGGGCGTTATGTAAGAGTATATTCCAGCATCAGCCAGCCTGTCCGCAAGCGGGTTTGCAGACTGCACCATCTCGTGCACCGGCTGCAGGTGCTCCTTGGCCCTTCCCCTTACCATCACGAGCAGGTCTATGTCGCTGTACTTTCCGTAGGTGCCCTTCGCCACTGACCCGAAGAGCAGAACCCCCAGGACTTGCCTGTCTTCCGAGGCGATCTTCACGAACCCTGAGATGTACTCCTGCATCTCCTTAGGCAGGTAGAGAAGGTTGAGCTTCCTGCCTACCATGAAGTTTATGGCGTCACTGAGCGTTATCCTTCTTCCATACAGCGAGCGCAGCCTCTCCTTTGCCGCAACGAGCTGGTTATACGCATCTTCGCGAAGAAGCGTCTGCTTGTAAACAGTCATGCAGATATTATATATAGGTAAATATATATAGGTATCTGAACCTGCGGATCTGGTACAGCAGTACTCCGTAAATACCGAATCGGCACGGCGCTGCGGTGAGCTCGGGCAGGGAAGGAGCGTAACGGTCCCCTAAAAATTCCAACAATGGAAAGTATTATTATCCTATCAAAACCAATAAATAGCCTAAGCGCATGGCGTTATTTTCTGCTGGTGGCATAATGGCGGATCAAAAACCCCTAATGACAGGGACGACCGGGTTTATTGGCGAGGGAGCTGTAGTCTGCCACTTCGCCTGTTGCACGCGGACAGGCTTCATCTCATAACTGACTTACGTCTACAGCATATTTTTCATTCCTCGACAGGTATTGGAATTGCATCATGTCGACTTCCCGTACAGGATAGTCCAATAGTATATACACATATCCGGTAAAGTGC
>JAJYXH010000074.1 GCA_021791075.1 Microcaldota archaeon | reverse complement strand
TCCGCAAGCTCAAGCGCGAAGTCTATGTCCCTGTGCAGCTCCGGTTCGGGGATATGGTAAAGCTTGCCGAATATCATCAGGTTCTGTTCCGCAGTCAGTTCCGGTTCCACTACGGTCTCCTGCGTGACTATCCCTATCTGGTTCCTTGCCACATGGGGATCCTTCTGCATGTCTATGCCGTTGACCAGTACCCTGCCCGAAGTCGGGGTCAGAAGCCCAAGGATCATGTTTATGGTGGTGCTCTTCCCCGCGCCGTTCGGGCCGAGCAGCCCGAATATCTCGCCCTTCTTTATCTCAAGGTTTATGTCGTTTACGGCCATGAGGCTGCCGAACCTCTTGACAAGATGCTGTATCTCTACGGCCGCCGCGGCATCACTCATCAAACTCCTCCTTTATCAGCTTCTTGAAGTCGCTTATCGTCCTCCTTATTATCCTGTCCTTGTTCTTCACGACCTCTGCCCCGTCCGGGGTTATTGTGTAGATCTTCTGGAGCTTCCCTCCGCTCACCCTGGCGTTCCCCTTTATGTAGCCGTCCTTCTCAAGGGCCGTGGTTATGTTATAGACGTCGCTCTTGCTCACGAACCTGCCGAGAAACGGGTGGCCCTTTATGCACCTGAGAAGCGCGTACGGGTAGGTCCTGCTCTTCTTTATCTGGCTCAGGATGACGAGCTTCGCTATGCCCCTCGCCATGTCCCTGTCTATGCCTATGCCGCGCATCTCAGTCCTTTCCATCCATCCACTAGTCTAATTTAAACTATTCTAACTATACACCAAATAAATATATAAACTTTGGCCGTGCCTTTTGCGACTAAAGGATTATAAGCATCACAATATAGAATACAAGGGTATCAAAGTTAATTCTACTTCGCAGTAAGTGCTTCTCATGATAGACTACAAGGAGATAGAGCGGAAGTGGCAGGCCGAGTGGGAGAGCGCAAGGATCTTCGAGGGAGAGATCAATTCGAAGGAGCCGTACATGGTCACTGCTGCGTTTCCATACGTCAACGCGCCGCAGCACATAGGCCACATAAGGACGTATGGGACGGCAGACGTCCTCGCAAGGTACAAGAGGATGAAGGGGTTCAACGTCCTCTACCCGATGGGATTCCATGCCACCGGGACTCCGATCCTCGGATTTGCAAAGAGGCTTCGCAACAAGGACCAGGACCTGATCAAGGAACTGAAGATATTCCACATACCCGACGAGGATATAGCGAAGATGGCCGATCCCCTGTACATCGCGAACTACTTCATAAAGGAGATAGAAAAGGGGATGCACCTCGCCGGATACAGCATCGACTGGAGAAGGAAGATGGTCTCGATAGATCCCACGTTCAGCAAGATGATAGAGTGGCAGATGGGGATACTCAACTCAAAGGGATACCTTACAAAGGGGAAGCACCCTGTGGGCTGGTGTCCAAACGAGAACAACGCGGTCGGAATGCACGACACAAAGCACGACGTCGAGCCCGAGATAGACAAGGAGACGGTGATAAGATTCAAGATCGACTGGGAGGAGGCATATCTTCTATGCACGACGTACAGGCCGGAGACCATCTTCGGAGTCACGAACCTCTTCGTAAACCCGGCAACGACCTACGTGCGCTGCAGGATCGAGGGAAGCAGCGGCGAGTTCTACGTGTCCAAGGCATCCGCAGAGGCTCTCAAGTACCAGTTCAGGATAACGCCTGTTGGCGAGGTCCCGGGAAAGGACCTGCTCTCGAAGATCTGCATAAATCCGGTAACAATGACAAAGGTGCCGGTGCTTCCAGGCTTCTTCGTTAAGGAGGGAGTTGGCACCGGTGTCGTGATGAGCGTACCTGCGCACGCGCCGTTCGACTATGCCGCTGTGGAGAGACTCAAGGCTGAGGGCAACTCGATCGCTGCCGGCATAAAGCCGATAAAGGTCATAGACGTCGAGATAGGCAAGTCGGTGTCGCAGAAAAAAGTCGAGAGGGCAACATCAGAAGTGCCATCGATCTCATATCTCTCGCTCTTTGCCGCAGACGCTTCATCCCCGAACGACCTCATCGAACAGGCGACAAAACTCGAGTACAAGGAGGAGTCGCACTGGGGAAAGATGATAATAAAGGGATACGAAGGAATGAGCGAGCCAGAGGCGAGGGAGAAGGTAAAGGGCGAGCTCGTTGCGGGAAGCAACGGTTTCGAGATCTACGTCCTGACGAACAGTCCGGTGTACTGCAGGTGCGGATATGCGATCGTCGTGAAGGTGGTGGAGGACCAGTGGTTCATAAACTACGGAAACAGCGACTGGAAGGGCACAGTCACAGAAGCATTCTCAAAGATAAACGTACTTCCGGAGAAGAGCAGGAGGGCATTCAAATCCGCAATCGGATGGATAGACCTCCGCGCCGTGGCGAGGGCGGAGGGGCTCGGGACCAAGTTCCCGATAGACAAGGCGAGGATAATCGAGTCGCTGTCAGACTCAACGATCTACATGTCGATGTACACGATAATAAATCTGATAAGGGACATCGATCCGCAGAAGCTTAAGCCAGAGTTCTTCGACTACGTCTATCTTGGCAAGGGGGATCCTGACGGTGTCTCAAAGTCGACAGGGATAGAGTACGAGAGGCTGAAGAGGGTAAGGGAGTCGTTCTCTTACTGGTACAAGACCACATCGCGTCACTCCGGGCCCGACCTTATCTTCAACCACCTTACAATGTACCTCTACAACCACGTGGCGGTATTCGACAAGCAGTACTGGCCTAAGCAGATAGTGGTCAACGGATCGGTCCTCAGCGAGGGGGAGAAGATGAGCAAGAGCCTTGGAAACATAGTTCCCCTCTCGGACGGGATTGCACTGCACGGGGCCGACCCTCTAAGGTTCGTGATAGTGGCCGGTGCGGATCTATTCAGCGACTCGGAGTACAGCGACTACGCGGTGAACGGCGTGAAGGAGAGGATCGAGTACCTGTACAACACCGCGTCATCGATAGAGAAGCTGGAGTCCGGAGAGCTCAAGCACATAGACTTCTGGCTCTACTCGAAGCTCAACAGCAAGATAGGCGAGGTGGACAAGGCTATGGGTGTGCTGGAGCTCAGGGTTGCATCAACATCCCTGCTCTACAACTCGGTACTGGAACTGAAGAGATATGCGGCAAGGGGAGGCAACAACGGCATGGCCCTCAGGGAGTATCTCTCCTCACTTACCTTAATGCTATCACCGATAATTCCTCACGTCTCCGAGGAGCTCTGGCACATGCTTGGAAATAGTTCATTCGCATCTACCGAGAAGTGGCCGAATCCGGACAGGTCGATGATAAGCAAGAAGGCCGAGGACGAGGAGGATCTGATCGACAGGATAATCGAGGACTCAAGGCAGGTCATGGAGATAGTAAGGAAGAAGTCGGGGAAGCAACCTTCTGAGATAAAGCTCATAGTTGCAGAAGACTGGAAGAGAAAGCTTAACAATCTGGTCGCAGCGGAGAAGAATGCCGGAAAGATCATCGAGAGGATCAAGGCAGACAAGGAGAAGGAGCTCGGCGACGACGGAAAGAAAGTGGAGACCGGAGTCGCTATCGAGTACATATCGGGTCTTGCAAAGAAGGTGGCCGGAGTTAGACCGAGCGAGATAACGCAGAAGGAGGAGACGGAGCTGCTCGAAGAGGCAAAGGGCTACATTGGCGGGATTCTCGGGGTGAAGATAAAGATCGAGAAGGAGTCAGAGTCCAAGTCGGAGAGGGCAAAGCGATCGATGCCGGAGAAGCCGACCATCGATGCCTCGTAACTATAATCCTATTCCCCTGTACAGCATCGAGAAGAAGAATGCGATAACCAGCCAGAATGCCATGTCGATCAGCAGGGCGTAGATCGGTATGAAGGTTATGAAAAGGAAGAAGATTGCGAGCACCAACGCCCCGTAGAAGAACTTGTTCCACCTGAGTATCTTGCTTCCGTCAAGCGGATAGATCGGGAGCATGTTGAAGAACGCGAGCAGTATGCTTATGAAGAGGGTGAAGTTGATCGCGTTCTGCAGATAGCTGTTGCTCTGGTAATACGGCGTCAGAGTAGAGATTATGTTAGTGATGAAGTGCGGATATAGGACGATCCCCATGCCGAAGAAGATCAGGAAGACGGCAAAGTTGGTAAGAGGCCCGGCAAGCGAGACCCAGCCCTCCTCCTCCCTGGTGAAATTGTTAGTGTATATCACAGTTGCGCCAGGTATACCTATGAGGAAGCCAAACAGTGCGGTTATCAGCGTTATCACCGTCCCCATCTGCGATCTCACGAATGCCGCGACAGCGCCGAATCTCTGCGCCACGAACTTGTGCATGAGTTCATGGAGCACAAACGAGAGCGTTACTGCAAGCGCGGCTATGGGGAGAAAATAGAGAAACATAGGCCAGCTCGTCCGGATAGTTGACACTCCTCCCACTATTGTCAGGTCGAAGGCAAGGATGAGGATAAGGTCCGCTATGAGTATCTCGCGTATCTCCATAGACCTGCTAAGATGTTCGCGCAAATTGATGGCCATAATACCAGCTGAGACGGATCGAAAAATTGTATGTATAATAATAAGTAGAAACGTATATAAAAACCAAACGACAGAATCTAAAACGCGCAAAATCTAGTCCCATAGTCTAGTGGTCAAGGATAGCGGGCTCTGAACCCGTTGACGCCAGTTCGAATCTGGCTGGGACTATTCACAACTAGAGGTATAGTATATAATGACCAAATGTCACCTCACCTGACTGGTTTTGAACACCTTCTTAAGGATTTTATACCTTCTTCAACCTAATGTAAAGCATGAAAATTCATGTTTTTAGACTTAAACGAGGGTCTGATTTATGGGAATCTTAAGAGAATACAAAAGGGCGGCAAGACTCTTCAAAAGCGTTGCACGTTACTCCTCCGAAGATCAAGAAAACGATCCCTCCTGAATAGCGCCAGCATACAGTATGGGAACATATCTGACGAGTACAAAATACGCTCTGATTCTTATGGGAAGAGATCTGTCACTCTCACCGGCGGAATCTTTGATCCTGCGATATCCTTCTACTATGAATACCGAGCAGGAACTTTTAAGGAGAAGGCCAAGAACGCAAAGAGAAGGTAATGGGCCAGGTCAGTTGCAATAGACTTCAAGTCCTGAGAATTCTTGCCAAGAACGATGGCAAAAACCGTGCCCTCCGGCAACAATACCCTCTGATAGCCTTATATACCTAACCTTCTTAGATAGTTTTGGTGCAATAGGAATGGCGGACGACCAGCCAATAACTACTAGTATTGATTCCCTCGTAAAATACCTGGAAGAGCACGGTGAGACCGATACCTCCACGCTGGTAAAGGTGCTGAGCGTGAATGAAGGCACCGTGGTCGACTGGGCCGACATCCTTGAGAAGGCAGGCATGGTCAAGATCACCTACAAGGTGGGAAAGATGTTCCTCTCCCCCATGATCCAGCCTTCCGGAAGGCAGCAGGCAGAAGTCGCTAAGACGATAACCGATGTAAAGAAGGCCAGCGTGAGGACGGAGATAGAGATACAGCAGACGCTTCTCAACGAGATACGCTCAAAGCTCGCAATGTACGCAAAGACCGTCTCAGATGCCGATACGGTATTCAGGGAGGAGGGCAAGACGGCGCGGCCCACCCTGGAGAAGATAGGGAACCTGGAGAGCGAGGTAAACAGGCTGTACAATAGCCTCAGTGCGAAGAAGGAAGGGGTCAACAAGCTTGTTGAGGAACTGCAGAAGGAGCTCACGGAGATGGACAGGCAGACTGAGCAGATCAAGAGCTACACCTTCAACTCCGGCAACGTGAAGCAGATGCTTGAGGACGTATCGAAGAAGGTGAGCTCATTCAATGCCAATATCGCCGACCTCAACAAGGCGTTCGAGAAGATAGTCGACGAGCACAGGAGGTCGATAAGGGAGATGCAGGCGAGCACGATCTCGGAGATCAACGCCCTAAGGGAGGCGGTTGCGGCCGAGAACAGGAAGGTGGCAGATTACGAGCGGCTGACAGCAAACTTCAAGAGGAAGGCCGACTCCACGCACAAGAAGCTCAGCATGACCAGGTCATCGCTGCTCGACGAGGCGAACAGGGCGAAGGACGAGACGCTCAGGCTCTACAACGGGGCGATGTCACAGGTGAAGTCGATAAACCAGTCGATAAAGTCGATGAAGGACAGCTGGGGATCGCTCTCCGCGTTCAACGACAAGCTCACCGAGGTCAGCAAGGAGGTAACGGATCTCGCCGCGCAGGTTGACACGGCGAACAAGTCGCTCTCAGCCATGTTCCAGGAGCTATCAAGGCTCGACCAGAAGGGCAAGGGCACCCAGAAGGAAGAGGAGGAGCGGTCGAAGAGGACCATGGATCTCGGCGAGAAGGCGAAGAAGCACAGGGGAGTCACAAACTCGATAGTAAAGAAGGAAGGGGAGCTGAAGAAGAAGTTGGGGGGTCTCGGAAAGGACGATCTCTCTAAAAAGGGATGAATCCGAATGGCTATGGATAACTCTGTAAACGAACTCGAAGTCTACAAGGTCAATGCGAAGGGGCTTATAGCGAACATAAGGATCCTCGACAAGGGCGAGTTCGTATACGAGTACGAGATCAACGTTGCCGGGGTCGGTGATGCGACAAAGGTGCTTCTCTTCTCATTGAGGCAGGAGCTGCTCTCGCTTGTGCCGATAGACCCTTCCAGGATAGACGACAAGGAGTACGAGACGGAGCTCACGGCCAGGTACACGGAGTCCTCCAACCTGATAATAAACAAGTACCTTCCGGGAACGCAGGAGAGCGTAAGGAACATGCTCGTCGCATTCATACTCAACATGATGCTGGGCCTCGGTGAGATAGAGGTGCCTCTTGCCGACGACTCGCTCGAGGAGGTGGCTGTCAACGGCGCCAGGGACCACATCTGGGTCTTCCACAAGAAGTACGGATGGTGCAGGACCAACATATTGCTGAGAAGCGAGGACGTCATATACGACGACGCGGAGCAGATAGGCAGAAAGGTGGGCAGGCAGATATCCAACCTGGTTCCGATGATGGACGCGGAGCTTCCCGACGGCTCGAGAGTCAACGCAACGCTCTATCCCGTATCGCAGATGGGAAACACGATAACGATAAGAAAGTTCTCAAAGAATCCATGGACGATGCCGATGCTGATAAGCAACAAGACGGTCTCGTCGAAGATTGCGTCCCTGATCTGGCTCGGCGTCCAGAACGAGATCAACATACTCATATCGGGAGGTACTGCAAGCGGGAAGACGAGCTTCCTCAACGCTCTAGGAATGCTGATGCCGGCAAATAGGAGAGTCGTATCCGTCGAGGAGACCAAGGAGCTTACGCTTCCAAGCTTCCTGCAATGGGTGCCGATGCTGACAAGGCAGTCGAACCCCGAGGGCAAGGGACAGATCACGCTCTACGACCTCATGATAAATTCCCTCAGGCAGAGGCCCGACATACTTCTGGTCGGGGAGATAAGGACCAAGAGCGACGCCCAGACCCTCTTCGAGGCAATACACACGGGTCACGCGGTCTACGGCACAGTGCACGCAGACAATGCAGCTGATACGATCATAAGAATGACGAATCCTCCTATAGACACCCCGAAGATCATGCTCAACTCGATTGGTGCCGTAGTAACACTCTTCAGGCACAGGAGGCTCGGGATAAGGAGGGTGCTCGAGTTCGGGGAGGTCCTGCTCAACGGAGATGTCGGAGTCCTCGAGCGCTGGGAAGCAAGGTCAGACACGTTCGCGCGCATAGGAGACATGACCCGGCTCTCAGACACGATATCGCTCTACGGGGGCTACACTTCCGCGGAGATAATCCAGGACATAGACGAGAAGGCTAAGATATTCAACTGGATGGTCAAGAACAATGTGCTGGGTGTCGACGACTCCGGTTACGTTGTTGCAAGCTACTACAAGGACGCATCGAAGGTCGTCAAGGCTGTGGAGGACGACGTGCCTTTCAGCAGGAAGCTCTTCGGATAGGTTGATTCTGTTGGATACGACGGATCATTATCAGGACGCAATAAATCTCATAGGTAGCGTGGAGAGCTCGCCCCAGGAGAAGAGCGTCGTGGTGCTCAGCATGAAGGACATATTCTCCGAGGAGGTCAAGATAACAAAGTACAACAGGGCCGCTTCAGAGAAGGCCGCTGACTACGTCTCCATGATGGTTCCATACAATCAGGCCGAGGAGGCAAGGGCGCACCCCCAGGCGCAGCAGCCGCAGTGGCTTGGCGGGATAGAGAAGATGGCCGGAGAGATAGGGAAGAAGGGCGCCTCGAAGGGAAGCGCGTACCTCGTTCTCGCCGAGAAGGAGCTCAAGAAGGTGGTCGATAAGACGCAGAAGGCCGCATCAAAGAGATCGCAAAAACAGGCTGCCAAATCATCATCGCAGAACGCTCCGAGGCAGCGGGATCCCCAGCCAAAACAGCCCGCCAACATCCCCGGCCTAGCGTCGGCGAGCATGGCCAACATCCAGAAGTCCGCAGCCGCAGAGCTGCACGGCATAATAAAATCGGCCCCTTCAAGTTCCGTAAGCGTGGGGACAGAGAAGCCTCCGGGATCCGGAACTCTCCTTCCGACGCTTCCCGTCGCGGAACAGGTCCTGGAGCTGGACAAGATAAGCGCGGGACTTGATGGCAACGTATTTAATAAAGAGCAGCTCAAGATCATCAGTGATGAAGTGTCAGATCTGGCGAGGAGCGCAAAGACTCGCGAAAACAGGGAGGCACAGGGTCCGCTGGTTCAGCTGAGGGACCAGAAGCTGGATTCGGTACTCGAGAGATTGCGGAAGATTGGTGCATGATTGATGGCAGACGCGACGCAGAATCAGGGCAATATAGTCGGATTCACAAAGCCAAAGAAGTTCCTATTCTTCAAAAAGAGGTCAAAGCCGATATACGGCGCGTCACAGGGTGCGCAGCCTGCAGGAGCGGCCCAGGGGCCGCAGATAAGGCCGACAGCCACTTCCCCCACCCCGCAAGCACAGCAGCCTCAGCGACAGCCTGCCACGGCAAATCAAGGATATCCACAAGGGCCCGCACAGCAGCCTCAAGCTAAACCTTCGCAGCCTGTCCAACCTCAGCCGGCAACCATACCCCAACCTGCCACCTCAGCGGCAAAGCCTGCCGAGCAACCTGAGCAGAAGAAGAATCTCACGAGATTCCAGATGTACCTAAACAACGTCGTGGCCAAGCAGCGGGATCTTGATGACCTGCTCAGGAGCCAGAACATACTCGGCGGCCCAGCCATCTTTGTCAAGAAGATGATAATAAACGCGATTGTCGTCAGCGCTGTCGTGGCCTTCGTAATGATAATCCTCTTCAACTCGATCCTTACCACAAAGAACGTGGCAAATCCCCTGGTCATATCGATAGTGATCGGGGTGGTGCTCTTCGTAGGCATATACCAGTTCACGTTCCGCCAGTTCCTCAGATTCCCTTATGTGAGGGCAAAGTCAGAGGGGAGAAGCGCTGAGAACGGCATACTCTTCGCGGCAAGGGACATGATCATAAGCCTGAGGTCCGGAATACCCCTCTTCAACGCCATGATGTCCGTATCGACTGGCTATGGGTCAGCAAGCAAGGAGTTTGCCAAGGTCGTCAGCCTGATACAGCTCGGCACGCCTATGGCAGACGCGATAGACCAGGTAAGCAGGGCGAGCACGTCGAAGACATTCAAGAGGATAATGCTTCAGGCAAGCGTGAGCATAAGGGAGGGGGCGGACGTAGTGCAGGCGCTCGAGGAGGTCGTGGAGCAGGTCATGCAGGAGAGGATAATAGAGCTGAGGCGATACGGCCAGAGGCTCAACGCGCTCTCGATGTTTTACATGCTCTTCGGAATAATCTTCCCGAGCATGGGGATCGCGGTTCTCACGATACTCACCACCTTTATAAGCATCTTCACGGTAAACACGGACTTCCTGATACTCATAATAGTGTTCATAGGCCTTCTGCAGGTAATCTTCCTCAACCTGATGAAGAGCTCGAGGCCTGTGTTCTCACTATAGTTGGTTAGATGGCGCAATTCACATTCGAGAGGCTGGTTCCAAGAGGAATGGTCAGGTTCATCTCCGACGAGCTCGACCTCTCCGGAGTCCGGACCAGCGTCAACGCCTTCATCGGCAGGGCGATAGTCGGGTTCATACTAATATTCGCACTCTCCTCGGTCATCGCGGCATTCATCCTCCGCATCGAGTTCGTCCTCGCCCTGATCGGCGGCCTGATAATCGCGATAATCTTCCTGATCTCTATGTACGTCCTCCTCGAGTTCAGGATAGAGAGGAGGAAGAACTTCGTTGAGAGCATACTCCCGGAGTACCTGCAGCTCGTCTCGGCAAACATAAGGAGCGGAATCTCGATAGACAGGGCAATGATAATGGCAAGGAGATCGGACTTCCTCTTCTTCTCGGCTGACATAGAGGTGATGAACAAGCAGCTCTACAGCGGGGAGACCATGCAGAACGCGATGAACAACCTCGCTAAGAAGTACAGGTCAATCCAGCTGCAGCACACCGTGAGGATGGTCCTAGAGGCCGTCAGGTACGGCGGTGCGCTGGCAGACCTGCTCAACCAGATCGCAAAGGACGTCAGGAGCCAGCAGATACTGCAGAAGGAGATCTCTAGCCAGCTCTTCATGTACACCATATTCATAAGCTTCGCCGCTGTCGCAGCGGCGCCTGCCCTCTACGGTCTCACATACCAGATGATCACGATAACGGACAGGGTCTGGGCCGGGATACTTGCTCAGAATCCCGGAGGCCTCCCGAGCACCGGAATCTCGTTCCTCAAGCCGAGTGCACCGCAGGTCTCGCCTCAAACCTACTTCGACTTCGCCCTGGTAGCGATAATCATGATCACTAGCTTCGGCTCATTGATAGTGTCAACGATCTCGTCCGGCTCTGCAATAAAGGGAATACGCTACCTCCCAATCTTCGTGATACTGGGACTGGTCATATTCTACGTGGTCTTCAACGTGATGGGGGGAATATTCAGCAGCATCGGCTCTGTCTGACGTAAAGGCATAGGGACTAGCCTGTCAAACCATGCTGATGGAGATTCGTCCCGGCATTACTATGTGAATCCGAAGAGTTGGCCCTCTGTCTGCGCCTGCCTTATTCCTGAGAGACCCTGCATGAATCCGCTTCCCCGGAGCGGGGCGAATGATGTGTTGACGTAAGTCGCATTGAGTCCGAATCCCCCATAATCGTTGAACGTTCCGTCGAGCGGCCACCATCCCACCACGTTTGCGGCTCCTATCGGCATGCCAGACGGTCCCTGATCATAGAGCATGCCCGCCTGGGTCGGAGTCAGAGTCTGGTTGTACAGCTGTATGTCGTCAAGCGATCCGACCAGCGTGTTGGACCAGCAGCATATGCCTCCGATGTCTATGCTTGAGTGGTGCAGGTCTATCGTGCCGGAGAACGTGTTGCTTGCCACCGCGGCTCCGTTGACATAGAGCGTTGCCACTCCGCTGCCCCACGTCACTCCGACCTGCCTCCATGCGTTGTCATCTATGGTTATGCCAGAGCTGAATCCTGAAAGCGCGCTTCCCGAAGAGCTCTCCAGCGATGTGACGAACGTTCCTCCGGATCCGGTTCCGATGGACATGAGGGAGTTGCCATTCTGTGAGTAGACAAACTCGCTGCCGATGCTGGTTGTATTGACCCAGCCGAAGAGCGATCCTGACGACATCGTGAAGACCGATGTGCTTGGGGTGTTTGACGTGATGACGTATGAGTTGGCGGAGAAGACCGGGACCAGCGTAGGCCCTCCTGCAACCACCGGGAATCTCCCGAAGAAGAGGTTAGCCATTGTGTTGCCTGCGCAGAAGGCGCTGCTGGTGCACGACAGTATTCCCGGAATCGGCGCTGCAGCGTTGCTCGTCAACGGGGTCCCAAACACGCTGTCCCTGCTGTAATTCTGCAGCAGGGTATATGTCACGCTGGTCGCGACGCCGTTGTTGCCGTTTCCACTGTAGTCGTTCGCGTTCCCGTTGAGCGGCCACCACCCGATAATATTGGCAGGAGCGGCCGGAACACCGAAGACCCCGCCACTATACTCGGAGTACATCTGGTTTACAGTAAGCGCGGAGTTGTACAACTGAACGTCCGAGATCGTGCCACTGAAGAACTGGCTTCCCTCACCCATATCACCGTTGCATCTTCCCCCGCCTATTAGTATCGGGGTCTTTGCGGGATGCGGGGTCTTGAATAGCGTGAATGGCTGCGGGCTGAGCGAGGACCACGACCCCGCAGGACCCGTATATCCCTCCGGAAGAGATCCGTCGATGCTTACATATATACCCGTGCCTCCATCCCACGATACGACCACGTTATGCCACCTGTTGTCTGCAAGGTTCACCGGTATGTAGACGTCATCATTCCAGAAGCTGATGTAGAGGCCTGGCACTTCCACCGGAGGGTTTCCTGGTATCCCTCCAGCCTGAGTCAGGATCAGCTGGTAAGCGCCTCCCTGTCCCGCGTTGCACGACCCGGCGTCGAAGAAGACCTGCTGCGTCGGGCTTCCGGTCTTGATCCAGATCGAGACGCTCTGCTTAGAGGCTACCGCAGGTCCCGTAACCACGCTGCTTGCGCCGTTGAAGACCGCATTCTGATAGTCGTATCCGAGCAGCGAGAAGAGCCCGTATGGCGATGCGCTCGCGAGTGAGCCGACGCTCCTGTCCAGGTACGACGATGCGTACCCGGAAGCGAAGAAGTCCCCGTTCATCGCCTGCGACTGGAATCCGCTGATGTTGAGAAGCTCGAGCAGAGGCCCGTAGAGGAGCGCATGTTGGCCCGTCTGGAACTGGGTGAGCGGTGTGCCCGGAGGATATATCAGGTAGGGAACTCCAGGCGCTCTCGGAGACAGAGTGAGCGTATTCGACACAATGCCCCCAAACTTGTTTGCGCACCCGCCCGCTATGAGCGGCGTCGGATTTATCATAACAAGTATTATCGACTTGTTTATCGGGGATGACTGGAGCGATGACGGCATTGTCGAAGCCAGTTTGGGGCACGAGGTCACGTCATTGGGGAGCTGGTAGAAAGATCCGTAAACGTATCCGGTCGCGTTTCCGAAGCTGGCCGTGCCTCCAATGGCTGATGCCTTGTCAGGAGCAACAAAGTTTATGTAACGGATAAGCCCGTCACGGGCATAGTACATGTCTATCGTTCCGTTTATCGGGACCGTTACGTTTACCGGGAGATGATAGTTGTAGGTGTTGCCTGTGGCGTTGATCCTGACGTTGTCTACCAGGCTTACCGTTAGGCTGTACGGGCTCAGTTGCCGCACGCTCAGGTTTGTCTGATTCACGCTGACTATATTGTAGCTCGAGTTTATCGCACCCAGAAGCGCGGAGTTATAGTCCTTGAGTATCAGGTCCTGCATATTGTCGGCTATGTAGTTTCCTCCTGGAGTTCCCTGCGCCGCCCCGCTGAGCGTGCCATTGGTCATCATGCTCGATAGGGCCGCACTGAAGTTGGAGATGAAGTTGGATCCCCTTGCGGAAGGGGACGCTTCGTACGTGGCCAGTGTCCACATCGCCTCCTCTGCGCTCGCCTTCATGAACGTCGCAAGCCCCGGGGTGAGCAGCTGCCCGTAGCTTATGCTTGACTTGGTGAGCGCAACGCTCTGTGCTATGCTGTTGTAGTTTACCGTTATGTTTACGTAGAAGAGGAGTATCGCAAGCATGAGGATGAAGAGTATCAGTAGGGTCAGCGTCATCAACTGGCCTTTCATGCTTCCCTTCATTACCTCCATGAGTCCACACCTATGTTGTAAAGATTCTGGTACTGCGTAGTGTAGTTGAGCACTGGAACCACCGTGCTCGCCTTTCCCACCTCGTACGCGTCGATGAGCCCCTGCGGCACGTAGTTGCCGCCCGAGTAGATCACGTTGAACGTGTAGGCCGCGTTGGACTCCACCCCGTAGTCGTTTGCGTCTCCGTCGAGGGGCCACCACGAGAGCGGATTCGCTCCCGAAAGCGTTCCGCCCTGCGCGCCGCTCTGGTAGAGAAGCCCTATCTGCGTCGCGTTGAGCACCGATCCATACACCTGTACGTCGGCTAGAATGCCGCTGAACGTATCGGATCTGCTACCGAACGTTATGTTGTTTATCGACTGTATGTTCTGCCCCACGAATGTGCCTGACGTCTGCCTTATGCCGTTTATGTATAGCGCGTAGTTTAGGTTAGAGAACGAGTCTACGGCCGTCATCGTTACGAACTGCCACTTGTCCTGCACCAACTGATTGCTGGTTGCCTGTTCAGACGTTCCCGGCTCGAAGATCACATTTCCAGCCGATGTGAGCCCTATGCTCCATAAGTTGCCCGGATTGCTGCCTATAATGTACTGCGTGCCTCCTGTCAAACCCTCAGGATAAATCCAGAAGCTTATGCTGAGCGCCCCGGGGGTCGGGTATCCGCTCCCGCTTACTCCATAGCTTCCCTCCACGCTGTTGAATGTTGCGAGGTTCAGTCCTGGGAGGAAGACGTTGCCCACTTCCATGCTGTAGTTGCTCAGCGGCTGTATGCCGTTGAGGATATAGTCGGCGCAGCTTCCCTGGTTGTTGAGATAGAGCGTCGCTGCAACCTGGAAGACTGATCCCTGCGGGTCGACGTTGCACGATCCATACGCGAGTATCTTGCTGCCGGCTATCACGTAAAGCCTGCCGTAGGCGAGCGTCATGGCCGGGTTTACAGGGGTGTAAGGTATCCTGCTGTACCAGAGTATGCTTCCTGTGCTCAGGTTCTGCGCAACGAGGGTATCGTTGTTTGACCATAGGGAGTACACCTCGTTATTGCTGATAACCGGGATGGTTCCTGGATATGCGCTTCCGTACGCCCCGGGCATGTTTGTCAACCAGAGCGTGGCTCCTCCAGAAGTTATCGCCATCGTCTGCGACGCGCTCTGGAAGACGAATATTCCTGACTGTGAGACCGCGACTCCGGAGACCTGCGATCCCGTATTTACATCCGCGATCATCGCCGTGCCATTTATGTCGCTGATGTTGGCATAGCTGCCATCACCATAGGCTATCGCGTCAGCGTACGAAGCGACTCCGCTAGAGTCCGCAGACAGCGAGTTGCTCCATATCTGGCCCTGCGTTGCGGCTCCGTTTACATTTGTCAAGAGAATGATGGTGTTTGTGCTCGACATGGCAGATATGGATCCCGCCGCTGTTGCAACGGATTTCCCATATCCGCTGCTCAGCGTGGTTATCGAATAAACGGTTCCGTTGTTCGGATAGAGCAGCTCCAGGTTTCCGTCAGACGTTGAGGCGATTATCTCCCCGTGGTAGATCGTTATGGGAGCTCCTGGAGATGCTCCGGAGATGCCAGTGCTCCATATCGCAGAGCCGTTGAATGCCGATACCGCAGATATTCCGGAAGAGGTCCAGTAGATGAGCATGTTGTCATAGAGTGCAGGCGTTGTGCTCACGGCGCTGCCGACGTTCTTGGTCCATACCGGATACCCGCTCGCGTTGACCGCATAGAGGGTGCTTCCGGCAGCGAAATAGAGGTTGCCATAATCGGCAACAACACCGGTCGTGATCGGCGCGTTCGCATTTATTATGTTCGATATGAAAGCTCCAGTCGGCCCAATCCCCTGGCTGCCGGCCTTCGTGGACTGGCCCATGAACTGGTCCCATGACTGGTCTGACCCCAACTGCTGGTTGCCGAGCGCCTCAAGTATCTTGCTGCTTCCTGTTATCGACGACATGTTTGTCGAGAGCAGAAGGCTCATCGCCGCCTGTGCATGCGTTGACCTTAGGGCAAACGGCAACTCTGGATAGTACTGGAAGTAGAGAAGGATCGCGATACCTGCTACTGCAATCACGAGCGCAAAGATCGCGTCCAATGTAAATGCTATTCCCTTCATGCTACGTAACCCCGAATGTTGTGTTTGTCCAGACCATCACCTGCATGTAAGCAGGGCTTCCATCGATCACCACCGGCACTGTCGAGGTCTGTATCGATGTGGCGTTGTAGTTGCCCGGATTCAGGCCTATGTGGACATTGAAGGTGCTGCTCCGTATAATTATATAATAGTCATATCCGACCCCAAGGTCCTGCTTGGTCGCCTGGTAGTTCGTATTTGCCATGGCCATTAGGGTTAACACCTTCTGCGTTGACAGATTGCTTCCGCTTCCAAGAAGCCCTGCGCTCAGGTTCGACCATGTGGAGGTGTTGCCCAGGTTTACGTAGTTGTTCCAGTTTGCCGGATGTCCAGCGCTCATGATCCTGCTCTCGAATCCCTGCAGCTGCGCCTGCATACTCTCAACGCCGTAACCGTTTGCAAGCGCGAACTGGTTGCTCACGTTGTACCAGACGAAAGTTATGATGACTATGGCTACCCCGAAGAGCACCATCGCGAATATCACGTCTATAGACCAGAACTGCGCTTTCATGGCAACCAACTCATTGACAGGTACGTGGAGACCGAAGGCGGCATCTCGTTGTGGTACAGCCGGAAGATCTGCGACGAGTTCAAGGCAC
>JAJYXH010000088.1 GCA_021791075.1 Microcaldota archaeon | reverse complement strand
CTGGTGACGATATTATTGCATTGCTGCCCTGCCGCGCATTGCCCGTGACATTGAACAGCTCAACATTGAAGGGACCTGTGCCATTCAGTATCTTTGCTGTGTACGTCTCTGTCTGGCCTGCATCAAGTACAGATGCGCTTGGCGTAATAGCTATCGTAGGGGGAGGAAAGACGTATGCAGCAAGAGCCGTGCTTCCAAGTCCGTTCAGCACCGCCTTTACAGAATAGCTGCCCTTGGCCTGCCCCGCGCATGTTGCAATGTATATGCCTTCATAAACGTCAAAAGGATTGCTGTTGTTTATGAACTGTTGTTTCGTGCATCCGGCCGGAGGCGTTACAGAGCTGAGGTCATAGTATCCGGCAGCCGCCATTATGACGGTGAAGGACCCAGGCGCGTTTACGGTGTACGAGAGTGCGGTCGGGTGGCGGGTGCCTCCGGATGCGCTAGTATACAGCGCGTAGTTTATCGAGTTGGTGGCAAATCCGCCCACAACCAGCCCTGGTGAGAAGGCACCAGAGACGCTTGCTGTGCAGACGTTGCTGGACTGATGGCCTATGGATGCGTTGGCCCCGTTGTTTAGCGGGGCGCTGGGCGGGGCGCTCACATCGCTTGTCCAGGAGAAGGGCTGACCGGATGTGGCAAACGTATAGTTAGCGCCTGCCTCGCAGAGATAGAGCTTGTATCCAGTCGGGAGTGAAACCGAGACGGTGTTTGTCTCTCCGACCGCGTTTCCTGTGCTGAAAGAGATCGCGTAGACCGAGAAGGAGTTGGATACGGCCTCATAGTTGTAGTAGCCGTTTGAGTAATTAAGAAGCGACGTGGGAAGCGGATTCCAGCTGCCGCCAATGTACTTATAGAGTCTGACTTGGGCCGGCTGTATGTTCATGGAGTCTATCCAGCTCTGATTGACCTTGAATACGTAGTCGGCAGCAGTTATGTACTGGTCGCTCACAGAGCTGTTTATCATAAAGTAGCTGTAAGCGGCGTTGGGCACGCTCTGCACTCCGCTGGGCTCGGACTTGGAAAATGAGATGCTCAGGTTAACTCCAGTGAAGTTAGATGAAGGTGTCATGTATAAGGAATCCAGTACGCTCCCGTTGTTATTGATGACTACTGGATTAGATATGCCGGCATATACCATGCCAGTGCCTATGGTCGTGGAGTTGTCGCTGTTGCTAAACGATATCGAAGAGTTTCTGAAGCTTATCCTTGAGTTGCCGGACCGGTATCCAAAGGTGACATTCTCATAGCACCATTTGCTGCTGCACGACTTGACGGCATAGGCCGTCGCTGCCGCACCGATTCCATTTCCCTGAGTCCCGTTCTTCTCATGGCCATGTGTATGCATCATGCGCAATGTTATGTTGTCCTGAATGCTGGCGATTGGCGGATTGTGTACAAATGTGCCTGTGGTATTGTCATCCATGACTGCTGCACCATGCGGTGCTAATGCAGTGATTGTCGTAGTCGTCGTGATGGTTGATGTCGATGCTGTCGAAGTTGTGGTATTGGCCACAGAAGTCGTCGTATTGGTTGCGTTAATTGTGGTTATGGGCGCCGTGGTTGATGAAGTGTTAGATACAGAGGACGTTTGCAATGAGGATATTGTATTGGAAGTCGAATTGATTGCTATTGTATTTGTGGAATTGGTGGCATTTATTGCGGGCTGATTTGCGTTCTGTGAGAGTAGCACGGCAGAGAGAAACATGAGCGAGAGTGAGATGAACAGCACGGTCAGGTTGACAAGACTCTTTCGCATATGGCATACTCCACGTGCCTCGAGACGCGGTCGAGGCTATAATGGCGGCTGGCATGTCTGACACAAGACTTGTACATGCCAGTGCTACAACCATGCTGGCAATCCTGTGCCACTCTCCGAATCGCCTAATACCTCCGTCTATATATCGGAGATCAGATTAAATACCTTTATGTACTAGTCAAGACCACGCCTACAAAGCGCAAAAGTGAGTCCGGACAGGTATTTCGATAAAATGACACGCTATCAATGCGGGTGTCGGGTCCTGTAGCTGCTCATAATAATTGCCAAAATACATGTTACTCTCGGCAATTCTCTGCACCTCCCATAAATCCCGAGGAGAGAAAGTATTATAAAAGCAGTTGTCTTAGTACATTCGAGAACACAAAAGGCGATTGGTGATACAAATGGGAGTATTCGACAAGCTAGGACAGGCGCTTGGCTCGGCCAAGGAGATAAACGTAGAAGACTACATGAACTCGGTAGAGATGGAGGATGTTGACCTTCTCCACGAACCGGCGGACATGTACATAAAGCCGGTATCCTGCGTGAGCGAGGACGACGTGAAGCCGATAGAGGAGGAGTTGGCAAGGAAGAACATAATACTTCTCGACATAGGTGAGCTCAACAAGAGGCCTACCACGAGGAACAGCATAATATCGGAGCTTAAGAGGTATGTCGACAAGATAAACGGGGACATAGGCCAGATCGATGCGAACAGGGTGCTGATAACCCCTGCAAAGGTAAAGATCGTAAAGAGAAAGAAGGGCGGAAAGTAAGGGCCTCACTTCAAAGCGGTGATGAGAGCGTGCAGCTCCTGCCTGCTAGGCTGCGCCTCGGTGATCAGTTTCCTGAACACGTTCATCACTGCCTCTCTATTCCTTATGTTTTTCTTCTTCCTGATGTTAGATTCAAACGCGGAGAATAGGAACTCGAGTTCCTTCCTGTTCGGTCTCTCCCTCTCGCGACCCCTATCAAGGGATCCGAAGTCCTCGGGTCTG
>JAJYXH010000045.1 GCA_021791075.1 Microcaldota archaeon | reverse complement strand
TCCAATGTGGTGCAGCGAGAGACTTGAACATGGCGAAAAGGTCGATGCAACGTGCCAGAGCTGCGGAAGTGCCCTTGAATACGGGCTCGACGTATCAAGGCACAAGAAGAAGACGGGACACTCGGACTACATGGGAAAGGAAGGAATGTTCACGCTGATCTTCTGCTGAAAATACAGGTGGGATGAATGACAATATGGAACAGGATTTTCGGATGCAGGATAAAGGAGTATGTGCCTACGGAAGACGACAGGAGGCCGATCAGGTTCGTGCCTGACGGCCATAACTCGTGGAGAATTGTTTACGCTGACTGAATTCTATACTGGGTGGAGAGATGAATAGGAACAATATACGAATGGTCAGCCATGGCTGTCACTACTTCTTCGTGAGGCCTGGCAGGAGCGGCAATGTGCACAAGGCGGCGGCAAGGCTGATGGCAATAAGGAAGGTTAAGGAAGTTGCCATCACCGAGGGCGACTATGGATTCGTTGTAAAGGCGCACGAATCGGATGACCCCGGTATTATCAGGGAGATTACAAGAGCGGTAGGAGGCAGTTCGAGGAAGGCTGTATGCCACTGCAGGTACGTCAGGAATTGATACTGGTGAGAGAATGGAGAGACAAGCACGGAAATTCGCGAACCCGATGGAAAGAGTAAGGCAGTTGGAAGACCAGCTGGTGAGCGTGAGGAGGAAGCTGATGAGCGTCCCGGAGATGGACAGGCATTACGCATACAGGATGATGGTCAGCGTCGGGGAGGTAGTTGACGCAATAGGCGACACCCTGGCAAGGGATTGATTATCGGATGGTGAGATCATGGAGGGAATAAAACAGGCCGGAAGTGCAGGGAGGAGGCCATTGTACAGCAAGGTCGGGAGACCTTGTACTAATGCGCGCGCATAGGGACCTGTCAGACGATGAGCTTAGGCTGGATGTCTTCCACAAACTTGAGAGCCTGAGCGAAGACAGATTCAGCATTATCTTCAGAAACAGGGTGCCTAGACTCTCAGGTACATGAAGATCCTGTCAGTGTGCAGCTTTCCCCTTACTACACCTCCAGGCAGGTTGCCATAAATCTTAAAGCCAAATCTCTTGTACAATCTTATCGCCTGTTTGTTCGTCCTAAAGACCTCCAGGACAATTATCCTGTATCTCCCTCTCGACTTCTTTAGTGCATCGCATAGTAGTGCAGTACCTATGCCCATCGATCTGTACCCATCTTTTATGGATATGCCCAAGTGCCCTATGTGGAGATAGTCTGTCGTAGGCTTTGGAGGGAAGACATCGCACATACCAACCACCTTCCCGTCCAATTCTGCTATTGATACAAATGCATTCCGTGATCTGATCTGTTTAAGCCGTCCACTGAACCATCTCTTCTCTTCTTTTATGGTCGGCTTCTTCTTGTAGAGGCCTACGCCGAGCGTAGGATTGACTCTAATCTCGCGATAGCGATCGTAGAAGTTATCGACTATATCCTTGAAATCGTCATTTCTCAGATTCCGTATTACGAAAGTATTTTTAGTACGATCACCACTCATTTTGACCAGAATAAAGTATATTGCCATAGATTTATAACTATTGTATAATCGCGCTTGACGTTACGGCGGCACTTAGCCGCTTCAGCGCCTTGTACTTCTCCTCCTTCTCCATCCTCGCCCTGTCTATTATCTCGTTCATTGAGTCTATAACCGAGTCATACGTCTTTCTGTTTATCTCGAATGGTATCTTGTCCTTTCCACCAAGGTTGTAGGCATAAGCGACAGGGTCCCTCTGTGCGAGTTCCTTCTCGAAGATGAGGCTGGAGACGAATGCCAGAGATCTTAGCGTTGACCTGCCGACGTCCTTTATCAGGAGAAGCTCCCTGTAGTCTGATGGATTCAGGTCGCTGGCCATCCTTATCAGCTCTATTCCCTTCTTCCCTATGTCCACCTGCGGATGTATCCAGTGCCTTGACGGATACTCGAATGCCTTCGCGATTCTTGGATAATCGGAGAGCAGCTCTACGCTGGCCCTCTTCGCCCATTGATTCTCTCTGTATGTAAGATCTACGGTCATCTTCCTAAGCTCCGAATTTACAGCTGCGTGCGGTTCGTTTGTAATGTCGCTCTGGTCGATCAGGTCGCTGTTCCACTGAAACCTTATCGCCTTGTTGCTGGTACTGCTCATCCCCTGCTGTATCACCCCCCACTTCCTGTTCTTCGTGAAGACGAAAGTGTGATGGTATATGCCGAGGTTCTCGTAGACCATCCCTCCGTCGACCTTTGCCGAGAGCCTGCTGTACTCGGTGAAGCTCTTGTCCATTCCCGGAATTGACAGGGAGTCGGTGCCCGATATTATCTCTTGAGGCGTCTTCAGGCCTGCCTTTCCCTTCCCTCCAGCTATGAAGATCTCGCCGCTCTCGTTCATCGCCTCCTTGAGAGCGCCCATGGTCACAGTGGTCGTGCCGCTGCTGTGCCAGTCGTATCCTATCGCACAGGAGAGGGCCTGGAACCAGTTTGAGTCCGTCATCCGTGCAAGAAGCTCGTCGACGCCATACTCGTCTATTATTACGGTGCTTATGGCTCTGCTAAGCTTTACCATTCGGTGGAATAGCCAGCGCGGCGCCCTGCCGCCATGAAGCGGGAGTTCAGTAGCTGAGTGCACAATGATCGCCCCTATTGGCTTTGGGACAAAATTCAATCACAGCCCATTCTGAAAAGGTTATGCAAAGCAACGATGCAGTCTATTGCAGTGCCTATTCTATCATCCCTTTTCTGCCATATTTTCCAGCCAAACGCCCTTTTGT
>JAJYXH010000043.1 GCA_021791075.1 Microcaldota archaeon | reverse complement strand
GAGGGACACTCCCGAAGTCACGCTCAGGGAGACATGGCCTCTGCGGTGCAACAGGCATCGAAAAGCCGCATCGAAGAACTGAGAACATACCCTGCAAATGCAGGGGAAGCCAACGACCTTCAGTCGTGGGAGGGTGTCACGACCTCTAGATGCGGGACTCTAAGAAGCACGTTACCATGTGCGACCAGTTGAGTCGCATAGTAGAGTCTCTTGACGACCATACCCATAGTGCCAGGCATTGAGGATGTTCAGAGGAGACGAAGAGAAGTAATCATGGACGCTACTACATGATGGGATGAGGCACATACTCTCCCGGCTTGTTCACTTACGGCGTATCAGGCAGGTCGAGCAACTCGGCCACGCCTGACGAAGGATGCCTACTCCTGCTCAGATAGGTCCGCTTCAGAGATCTGACTAGGTCATCGAAGCCGAGAAGCTCTGCGGCAGTGAGTTTCGATGCCAGAAGATAGCCGTCGCCGCTGCTCCCGCGCTCTCCGATGCGCCTCATTATTGTGCTGAGCACCCCGCCATGCTCATGCTCGAGATCTCTTGCCAGGGAGACCATCTCGGCGAACATCTTGCCAGTCTCCACTGCGGAGTCCGGATTCTGGATAAGTGCATTCAGTACCTCGGGTCTGTCTGCACCAAGATTGAAGACTAACTTTACCCTCCCCTGGAGCCCGGCGAACTGTTCCCTCTCTGCAATGCTGCGCTTAGTGGCGTGATCTTCCCCGTTGTGTCCTGTTTTTCTATTGAATCTGCCTATCATCATGACACCAATGTCAAATGCCGCTGCCGTTACGCTGCGCGTCTCTCCGAAGAGAACGTCCTCTGCCTCTCGGCAACCTCGTCAATCTCGCCCTTCCAGGCATAGTAAGTGGTGAAGAACTGATGTGTTCCATGCTCGCCGAGATGTGACACTAGATTGACCTTCGCCTCGGACTTCATCGCCGCCATCGCATCCGCCGGGTAGTCATTCTCGTGCAGCACCCTGCTCACGTCGCCTCTGGATCCGGTGAGAACGGATTGATCGACAATGGTGATCTGGAGCTCGAAGTGTCTGCCGTACTCAGACTCGGCGATGCTCTTGGACGCCTCATTTATCCTTGCGAGCTGCGCGTTAACAGAGTTTGCCTCTGCTGTCGAGATTCTACTTCTATGCGCCTGGACTTCGGTCGTGTGGTGCACGACCTCGTGCAGAACCTTTGTACTCCTGGCAGCGGCATCGGCGATCCTTGCAATCTCTTCTCTTGAAGTCACCTTTGGAAGTTCACCCATGTTGTCGTCTTTTCTGTTGTGTGCACCGGAGATGTCGACGATGTTCTTCTTCTCAATCTCGACAGCTGCAGCGGTTATCTTGCCGCGCTTTGTCCTCGATATAGTCGTCTGGATCTTCAGGACCCTTAGACGTGTTCTGTCCCTGAGCCGTATCTTGTCGTTGTCATGCAGGATAGTGTCGGCGCCGGCATGCGCGCCAGAAGGAGTGCACTGTGCCCTCCCCGAATAAGTATCGAATGCCTCGCGGTTGCCAGCATTGAGCGATGCCCCTGCCGCCTTGAGATATGCATTGCAGGCCTCAGTATTCTCTCCGGTGTGCTCGAATCTCTCCGCCGCCTCTTTATAGAGGTGTGACGCACCCGCATGGTCTCCTCGCTTCTCGATCTCTGACGCCTTCCCCAGAATCTTGTTGGCCAGACTTATTATGCGGTCGTTGTTGTTCCTTTCTCTCTGCATGATACACACCAATCTGCCTAAAGGCTGCTCCGGATAATAAGGCTTGCGTCTCGTCTTATTTAAATCTTTGTTGTCCCGAGCAGCTACTTTGGGGATTCGGAACGGGATTGCTCTGGATTCCTTTCCCGGCATCTCCCGGTTTTGCGGCGTTAAACATTCCGATGGCCCTGCTCCCCATCATGTTTGCCCTGATATGCGTAAGCTTGTGCACTATGTCCTCCACAGCCTCGCTGTTTCCGGTTCCCTTTAACTCTTCCATGAGCGTCTCTCCTGCAAACTTCAGCGCGGCGTCCTTCCTTGCACGCTCCATCGGCGTGATTGCAGGCATGGCCATCAACTGGCCGTATTGCTCCTGACCGGTCTTTGGACGCCATTCCCTGGGCCCCGCCTCTTCATCGGCGTCTCTCTCCGCCGCCTCCAGCACGGCCCCGGTTGCGGGATGCCTCCTTATGCTCTGCTGCAACTCCTTCTCCATCTCTGCCGGAAGTTCGACAGGTGCTTTCTTACTCTCGCTGGAGACTGGTCTAGCCATGATACCAGTAGCTATTTCCCCTTATATAAGGTTTGTTGCCTCTCTGTTCATCCGAAACACAGAGAAGTTCTGCGGTGGTGCCCGCCAGGGCAGGAGGAATCACACTATGACTCAAGGAAAGCCCGTTGTGGCTGCCGCAACGGACGAACGGATTATTCCGTCGCATTCAACCACTCCCTGCAATTTTGGCATAGATAGTACGCAGTATTTATTCGCCAAGCCGCTTCTCAAACATTATCTTTGGAAACTGCGCTAGAATTTTAGAGATGGTGTTGTCACGGCTAAGGTTTATAATCCCTTATGTCGATAGGAGAAACGATAGCTATGGACGACCTTGACAGCACGATAGAGGTCCTTGAGACTTACGAGGCCAGGGAGAGGGGGACGAAGACTCAGGCCGCTTCGGCGGGAAAGGTACCTATAGGCATCATCGAGCATTACTTTGAGAAGATAGGCGTTGCCGCGATAAAACTCGAGGGCACGCTGAAGGTGGGCGACATAATAGAGGTAGGGACGGAAGAGGAAGC
>JAJYXH010000062.1 GCA_021791075.1 Microcaldota archaeon | reverse complement strand
TGGTTATGGGGCATTTTGCCAGAAAGTTGGACGCAGAAATCGTTAAAAGTGTTGCCACTCTAATACCTATCGAAACGATGTTGTCGTTTCAAATGTAGTTGTAAGATTTTCAAGGAAAGCTATAATACCATAAACTATTGAGAGAACAGGAATAGCTACGGTGCAATAAAGCAACGCAATAAGATTTATCCACCAAAGAGGACTATCTCCACTATTTGACTTGATAGAAACAGCGTTCCGTATATTCGAACCCAACTGCTTTAAATATGGGTCTTGAACTGTATTAGAATCAGGTAGTTTAATGGATTCTGTATGGAGGCACAGGGATGTCGTCGTAAATGCGACTGTAAAACGTCGGTAATTGGCTGTAAATAAGTTATTTTTAGTTAAAAACTGTCAAAGCATCAAAAATATTATCATCAAAGAAGATATTGTACACCCACATAGCAAAACCTACTGCTCCAATTATTGCTAATACTGCTAAGATTGTCCCTACTGTATTGTAGAATAGGCTCATATCTAAACCGGCTGCTGCAAGAGCGCCTGCTGCTACAAAGAGCACGGCTATAACAAGTGTAAGCCTGATTGTAGCAATTGAATCTTCTACTACACTTCCAAACGGATTCATAACGGTCTCACAAGACAAGTTGTCCAATCCAAATACTTAAATATATTCTACAACTTTATTAGAATTATATTCACCAAACCCAACTTGCTAAGTGAATAGCCTCAAAATCCTACGGATACAAAGCCATATTCACTAGTTTTCTATCTCTAAATAGATGTAAATATTTCATGCGTATAACAAGCCCAGCGGCGAGCCCGAGCTAGGGCGAGGGCGAGCATTACAAGCTCAAGTGCGCTGGCCCCTAATCTTAACCACTGGAGCTGGCAATACAAGCATCAGCATCGTGGGCGTCATAAGCAGGGACCCGGTCATCAGCATAAGCGCCGGTATGAACATTGGCATCAACACCTGCACCAACAAGATTACCAGCAAATCAAGGGTTAGCATGAGCAGCTACGCCTTGCCGTAGCAGGGCCATGAAGGGAGCAGTAGCCTCGCCGCAGCTCGCAACTTCGTCGCTGCGCTCTTTGTTGCTCTAGCCTGCGGCTTGGCAAGCATAGCATTTTTAAGCGCGAATATGGATATTTGTATATGGCAAAGGCTGCCAAGATGGTAAAGGGCTCGAAGAGGGCAAATAAAGGTTCGCGAAGTGCGGAGAGAGCTCAGCCAGTGGAATCGCCCAGCGCCGGTGTGGCCCAGGCAGATAAGGACAGGATAAGCAAATGGTGGATCCTGGCGGGCATAATAGAGATAGGCCTGCTTGGGGTGCCTGCAAGGATTGCCAACTCGAGCAGCACGCACAAGAATCTCAAGGGCATATTCGTACTGTTGTTCGTGTTTGCCCTGATGAGCATAGGGAGCAGTTACGCCGGCTTCTTCTGGGGCTACTGGATATTCTTCATTCTGCAGATCATGATAACCGCAGCCCTGTACCTCTCTCTCAGGTACACTGACAGACCATTTGCCACAATCTCGCTCTACGTTATGGTAGGGCTCCTTATATCCGCTGCCCTTGTGGTCATGTTGGGTGTCTGGTATGACTCCGGGGTGCTGGTGGCTTCTGGTACTACCTTCTCAATACAGCCTCAATACCTAATGCACGTGAATTTCACAGTATACAACACATCAGTGGTATCCGGCTCCTATACCGCTACGTCACCGGTAGAATCAATCATAATCAGCCAGAACGACTACAGCGAGCTGAGCTCGGCGCAGAATTACACCCCCACGTTCTTATGAGACTCGGGCAGCGGAGACTATGGCAGCATATATGCAACCCTGGGTCCAGGTGCATACGTCCTGATATTCTACAACAACGGATATTCACAGTCAACGGTAACGATACAGAACAGCATCACGTTGGTAAAGCAGTGACCCTCAAGTTTGTGAACTGATCTATTTCAATTTCTTATTTTATAGTATCCTATTAGCTATTTTTCGTAACTAATACTTGTTATATGTTTTCTAGAAACTAAAAACCTTTCCCTTGTTTTATTACTAAGTATTAATTTCGGCGGCTCTATTTTAACATTTTTGAAGACAGCCATTTCTATTTCAATAAAATTCCTATTGTAAGAGATTAAAGTGCCAGCATATTCAGAATGTTGGTAGGAATTGCCTTCTTTTGCATTTTTTATTGCAATAATTTCATCAGTAAAAACTCTTACTTTTTTATTAAGCAATGCATCTAAAAATTCATCCTTGTCTATGTTGGCACTTAGCTTTTCCATTTTTATCAGCTCTTCTTGCCTTCTACCCAACTTTTTCGCTTGCCGCATCTTAAACAGGTTTTTTCCAATCTCTAATGTGTGAACTTGGTCCTAAATCAGTATATGTTGGCCTGTTCCATTTATGAAGTCCAATTTTACATAAAAATGACATTCAAAACGCTTAATTTAATTTTAATTTGATATTTATATTCGTTTCTTTCCAAACTCACCCATTCTCTTTTTATCGGTAAAGCTTGATTTGCATTGACTATAAGTACTTTATTACTTGCCATAAACATCTATTTCTCCACCAGCATGATGGACTTCTCTTATTCCTCCTGGTGGACGCTCCGGTTTTCCATTACAATCATGGCTTTCTGGTACCCAGTGTTTGGCGCAAAACCACCCATCACAATAACGGCATTGGTGCGCATCTGTCCAATCTTTATATTGTGTTCCGCAGTACGTGCAAATACCGAGCTCATTTGTCCTTGATTGTTTATATTTACCCTTTTTCAAATCCTCTTCTATGTCGGCCTCTTGTGCTCCAAGCCTGTTCTTTAGAGCGCGATCTTCATCTTCAAACTTCTTAACTTTGGCAAGCTGTTCCTTTTTTATTTGACATTTTATGGAATGATTTTCCGTTTCTATGTGTTCAGAACAGAAATATTTGTTGCAATATTCGCATTTTTGTCTACCTATGGAATTTCTGTATTCTTTTTCACATTTGTAACAATAGTCTCTAGTTGTTAAATTTTTCAATACTGGATGAAGCACTTTGCGTAGGAAATATAGTAAATAGTTGCTCCAATTTTTGGAATCTGTTTGGAGAACAGTAACCTGTCCTGGTGTTGATAGCTTAATTTTCTTTTTAAGAGGAGACTCTGGCAGATTTGATATACTTGCAGCATTTTTTATTGCTGTTGTCTTCTTTTTTCGTTGCTTTTTGTGGGTTCTTGACTTTACCATAAGACTAATTTCTTATCTACCTTTTTATATTTTGCTTTCCAAGCACCTGGCTCCCGTCTCTCTGTAAGTCTCTTTTGCCACTGGGTAGTGCGAAGATGATGCAAAAAGAGGGTTTTGCGGAGGCGAGCCGACCCGTAGGGGTGTCATACACCTCGTTGACGCATTCTTGACTTACATTCTTCTTAAGAAGGTCGAAGCGTAGGCACAAGAAGGAGCGAATGAAGTGATGGATGAATTTGACTGGAGCTTCCTAATCTATTATCTAACGGACTTTCGGGTAGTATGCTGCTTCTTCTGAACAGTCCGCTTCAAACCTGTTTATTATAATATCGCATTATAGAAACAAACCCACTTCAGACGATAAGAATATTTGGAGGCACAGGGAATCGAACCCAGCTCTTCACCGTGTAAGGGTGACGTCCTACCAATAGACTATGCCTCCCTTTTACCTCGAGTGCTTCCTGCAGAACTCGTTTATCTTATTGATGGAGTACTCTAATATCTCTTTTGTTGGGAGAGCCACCAGCCTCACATGGCCGTCGGCCCCGAATCCCGAACCCCTCGTAAGAAGAACCTGCTCCTCCTCCAGAAGCTTGTGCACGAACTCCCTGTCGTCCTTTATCCTCAGCCTGCTCATGTCCAGCTTCGGGAGGAGGTAGTACGCGCCCCCCGGCGGCACAACGTGCATATACTCGCTCTCGTTTATCAGCTTCGATGCGAAGTTCGCCCTCTCCTCTATTGCCTTGACGAATTCACTGACCTCCCTCTCATGCTCCTTTATATTGTTTATTCCCTCGGCAACCGCATACTGGGCAGGGGTGTTGACGCAGAGCCTCATCGAGCAGTAGTCCGACATCTTCTTCCTTATCTCCTCAGAGGCCTTGTCCTCTCCGGGGACAAGGACGAACCCGATCCTGAATCCTGTTGCGTCGAGGTCCTTTGACGCTCCGTTGAAGATTATGTGAGGTACGTCACCGGCGATCTCAGACACGCTCGTGAACTTCGCGCCGTTGTAGATTACCTCATCATATATCTCGTCGCTTATGAGTATGAGCCCGTTGTCATTCGCTATGTCCACTATCCTTTCCATGACCTTCCTCTCAAGCACCATGCCCGTGGGGTTGCTCGGATTGGTTATCGAGATGTACTTGACCCTCCTCCCCGCCCCTATGTTCTCCTTTATCTTCCTGTCAAGCTCGTCGGTGTCAAGGTCCCAGTTCCTGTCCTCCTGATAGCCCTGGAGTATAGGCTCGCCTCCAAAGACCCTGAACCCGGTGTAGCAGACGCTGTAGTACGGCTTGAAGATCACGGCCATGTCGCCCGGGTCGATGAACATCGAGTTCATGAAGATGAGCGCCTCGCTGACCCCGTGGGTTATGAAGATGCTCTGCCTGTCTATGTCTTCGTTATACATCCTCTTGTATCTCGCAGCGACAGCGTCCCTGAGCTCAGGTATGCCCTCCGGCTCCACGTACGAGGTCTTGCCCTCATTGAGTGCTTTTATGTAGGCATCGATCATGTACCTGGGGGTCGGGAAGAATCTTGCAGGATCGCCGATGTTGAGCTTCGTGACCTTCTTTCCCTCTTCGGCGAGCCTCTCCAGTGTCGGATTCTCCTCCTCTATGGCGTTCTCCGCGTACCTGCTGGATCTTGAGAGCAACTCCATCGAATGTACCTGTGGCTCCATCTCGTCCTTTGGATCTCAAAAAGGAGCATATCCTATTCACAATGAACAGTTAATAACCTTTTTGCGTTAGGCTCCTCATCCAATCTGTCGGATATCCGGATTTCATAAAACTGTAATGAGGATGGACGGTCTTATAACCCCTCTAATCTTACATGCTCTCGGGTATATGGCATGACCATGGGAACAGACCAGATAAAGTAGGTGCTGGACTTATAGCCCTACGCTAAAGTCTTTCGTAACTAAAGTATCATAAAATCTCTCATCCTATGCCAAAGTGTCGACAGTAATATTGGAAGGAGATGGACATCTTCTTCTCAAACTTGCAAAGAACAGAGTAATCGGGATGAAAAGGGTAGCAATACATATCCAGTCTTGTATTACCGCATACCTGATCAGTTATCTGATGTGATCGGTCATGTGCCTTGACTATGGTGGTCTTAGGTAAATGTCAACTCCCTAAGCCACTTAGACGCGAAAGATTTTTAAACATTCCCATCAATAAGGTAGTGTGATATAATGGCTAACAAACCAACAGCGGCATTCGTGCTGGTGCTGATAGGGGGCATAATAATATTGCTTGGTGCATTGCTAGGCGTGGGCGCACTGCTCTCGCTCTCGAGCATAAACAACGGGCTGAGCAGCACGTTTGGAAGCTCGTACAACAGCAGTGTAGTGGGTGTGGTGGGTGCAGGAATCACGATAGGTTTGGTGCTGGACGCAGCCAGCGTAATCGCCGGCATAATAATGATAATAGCCTCGCTCAAGCTCAACAACACCGACGTAAATGTGGTGAAGAAGTGGTCCATAGTGGCCCTAATCTTCACGCTGGTAAGCCTTACGACTCTTGGCGGCTTCATCATCGGTTTCATACTCGGGCTGATCGGCAGCATACTCGGGCTCACGTACAAGGGATAGAAAGAAGCGCGTAAGACCGGTCTTCACGGATGGATCATGACAGAGATAGAGGTTTTGCAGGCATCCTTTTCGTCGTCGCTGAAGAGCCCAGGTGCACTCATACTGTACATCATAGTGTCTATCGCAATTTCCGGGTCAGTATTAGCCACGATGCTTGCGGGAGGGTATGCTTCATCATTACGTTTAGGGCTTGTGCCCCTGCTTGGCCACATTGAGTTGATTCTAGTAGGTGCTCTAGTAGGTGCCTTTGTCCTTGGCCTCTTCATCTACCCATTCTTCATAGGTATATTCTTCAACTCCGCGGCAGAGGGAGAGAAGGGTGATAGCTCCCTCGGCAGGGCTTACCAAGCGACAAAGAAGAGGTATGTGGATCTCTTCTTAACATACCTTATCCCGCTCTTGGTGCAGATCGCCATTGTAGGAGTGCCATTATTGCTGTACTTCTCATATCTCTCATCGGCCATGGCCGCGCTCAATAGTACCGCGGGCTCGGGCAGTGCTGCTGCAGTCAATGCGGCTTTTAGCAGGATCGGCACGGTACTTGAATGGGATGCAGTGCTCTTGGTCGCGATTATAATATCTCTGGTGGTTGACCTGTTCATCTATCCGCTTCCGGCCTCAGTGGTCATTGAGGGCAGGAAGGGAATTGATGCGCTGAAGCGGAGCGTGGAGATAGCGCGTGCCAACCTCATATCCATATTCATCATAGGCGTGCTCCTTGCCGTTGCCGCCTTTGTTGCTAGCATTGTGATCGGTATCATCAGCGCCGTTTTCATCTTTGTGAACATTATAGTAGGATATGTTATATCGATGGTGCTTGGCACATTGCTAGGCGCGTTCATTATTGCATGGACCATCCAGTCCATACACTTCTTCTACAAGGAATATGTGAAATCAAAGCCTACCGCTACAGCACACAATCCATGATGTGCAACCAGCCTACTTCTCCGCCAGCCGCGCCTCCTCTATGAAGTAGGCGCCGCTCACTCCGTTCCACTCCTTCCTTGCCTTCAGTACCTCTATCTTTTTCTTGAACAGTGGCGCGTTTAGGACAAAGCTCTCGGCCTCGCCTCCCTCGAAGAGCATGTTTATCCCGTGCTTCTTGTTGGCCTCCTGGAGCTCCCTTATCACGCCCTGGTCTATCCTCCTGCCCAGGAGATCCTCTCCAAGCCCCTCGGCCGATACTGATGTTATTATCGCGTTGAAGTCCCTGTCCAGCTCGTTCAGCTCCTCAAGCGGGTCTATGTGCCAGAGCGGTGCAATGTGCTCTATCCCCATCTTCTTTGCAATTATGTTTATCCTGTCCCCCTGGTACCTGCTGTACGTTGCGCCGGTCACGAGAACCTCGACGCCGTTCTCCTTGAATGCGCGCTCCAGGTCGGCGAGCTCCTCCTCCTTCTTTCCCTCGGTCTCGGCAAAGACCTGCCTGATTCCAAGCGCCTCGGCCTGGAGCTTCGTGTGCCTAACGTTCGGGTAATGGAACATGTAGCTGTGCGTGTTCCTGCTGATCATGGTTATGAGAAGGTCGATCTCGACCCCCATGGCAACCGCCTTGTGCAGCGCAAGCGTGGAGTCCTTCCCGCCGCTGTATAGCACCGCTTTTGACATGAATCCCACTATCGTTCTATAAACTCCCTAAAAACAGGTAACGTTATATCGACATCAAGCAATATAAATCCATCAAGTTGTGTGATTGGTAAACGTGCTATTCCAGCAATAAATATCTCAGATTCAATTTCTTGCCGCAAAATTTAAATATCAGTAAGACCGTCTTACTATCATGAAGAATGAAACAATCGAAATAACACGGGCCAGTTCAAAAGGTCAGATCGTACTGCCGAAGGGCATCAGGACCAAACTACACATAAAGAAAGGGACTGTCTTTGCACTTAAAGCAACCAGCAATGTAATAATGCTAAAAAAGATAGAGGATCCTGTCCTTAAGGCCGACCTGGAAACCCTCAAGGGAGTAGAAAAAGCCTGGAAGGAGATAGAGCAGGGCAAGTTCCGCAAAATGAGCAAGGAAGACTTCTTAAAGGAGTTGACAACTTGGTAGAAGTAAAAGAAGTAGTCTGGAGTGCTACTTTTGAGCAGGATGTCAAGAAGACTAAGGACGGGTCGATTAAGGAACGCATAATGAAACAGATTGTGCGTATAGTAGAAAATCCTGATATCGGAAAACCCTTGAGATTTGACTTAAAAGGGGAAAGAACCGTCTATCTGAAACCTTTTAGGATTGTTTACAAAATCGATAATGGCGTCTTGACACTTCTAAGATTCGAACACAGAAAAGGGGTTTATGGCTGACCCCGGCCGGGTGACCTCATCTCTCCTGCGACTTTGCGAGCTTCTTCTTCACGTGCTTCAGGGCCGAGAATGTGTCCCTGTCGATCTCCTCAAGCCTCATCCTGATGTATCTCTGCTGCGCTATCATCCCCGGTATGACCTTGTAGTCCAGGGCGTTGACCCTCCTCTTCGTCTTGTCTATCTCTAGGACAAGCCTCTTGAGCCCCTGCTCTCTCTGCGCCACTTCTATTATCGAGTTGGTGGCCTGAGTGAACGTCTCGTTGAGGTCGTCTACCGCAAGGCTGCTCGAGAAGAGGAGCTGGCTTGCCATAGCAGACCCACGCTCCCTCTCTATCTCGGGTATCCTGACTCCCATGATGTTCTTGACCTTCATGCTCACCGGATTCGTCTCACCCATTTGCAATGCCACTGCCTGCAGTTCAAAGTTCCCGACGTACGTCGATGCCGTTTCGACCATCTTGTACGACTCCTGTATCATCTCGTTAAGCTTGGACCTGCTCTCGCTAGACTGCCTGAGCATCTTTAGGAACTCGAGGACCAGGATCTCCCTCTTCCTCTTGAGTATGCTGTGACCCTTCCTGGCTACGACTACCCTCTTCTTGAGGTTTATCAGGTTTATCCTAGTCGGGTTGATCCTTGCCATCACTTCCTACCCTTCTTCACCGGTCTTCCCCCCTTCTTCTCCTCCTTCGGAGCGGCTTTCTGCTCTTCCCTTGCCTCCTCCTTCTTCTCGTGCACCTTCGCACCCTTGTAGTACTTGGCGATGAAGTCCTTCTTTACCCTGGTCAGCTCGTCCTGCGGAAGCAGCGAGAGGAGATCCCATCCGATGTTGAGCGTGTCCTCGATCGTCCTTCTCTCGTTGAATCCCTGTCCTATGAAGTGCGCCTCGAACTCGTCTCCGAACTTGAGGTACCTCCTGTCGCTCTCGCTCAGCGCCTCAGCACCGACTATTGCGCTCAGGCTCTTGGCCTCCTGGGCCTTGGAGTACGCGCTGTAGAGCTGGTTCGCAACTCCGCTGTGGTCCTCCCTCGTCTTTCCGGCCCCTATTCCGTTGTTCATGAGCCTGGAGAGCGATCCCAGCGGCTGTATCGGAGGATAGACCCCCTTGTTTACCAGATCCCTGCTCAGGAAGATCTGTCCTTCGGTGATGTATCCGGTAAGGTCAGGGATCGGGTGCGTCACGTCGTCGCTGGGCATCGTGACCACGTTGAGCTGCGTTATGCTTCCCCTCTTGCCCTTGATTATTCCCGCCCTCTCGTAGATGCCCGCAAGGTCCGTGTACATATATCCCGGATAACCCCTCCTTCCCGGCACCTCTTCCCTTGCGCTTGAGAGCTCTCTGAGAGCCTCCGCGTAGTTCGTCATGTCGTTGAGGATCACAAGGACGTGCATTCCCCTGTCGTACGCAAGGTACTCTGCCGTCGTCAGCGCAAGCCTCGGCGTCAGGATTCTCTCTATGCTCGGGTCGTCGGCGAGATTCATGAATGCTACCGTCCTCTTCAATGCCCCAGTCTTCCTGAACTCGTTCGTGAAGAATGACGCGTCGTCGTAGGTTATTCCTATGCCTGCGAAGACTATGGCGAAGCCCTCGCCACTGTTCTTGACGTTCGCCTGCCTGGTTATCTGCGCCGTGAGCTGGTTGTGCGGCAGACCTGATGCCGAGAAGAGCGGAAGTTTCTGGCCTCTCACCAGCGTGTCAAGCCCGTCGATTGCGGATATTCCCGTCTCTATGAAGTCGCTCGGCTTCTCTCTTGCCGAAGGATTTATGGGGGACCCGTTTATATCCCTCTTCTCCTCGGCCGCGACCCCTGCGCTGGTATCCCTGGGCTTTCCCTGTCCGTTGAAGATCCTGCCGAGCATGTCCTCGCTGACTCCAAGATTGAACGTCTCTCCAAGGAAGCTGACCGATGTCTTGTCGACATTGATCCCGTCCGTAGGCCCGAAGACCTGGACCACGGCGAACTTGTCCGTCGTCTCAAGGACCTGTCCGAGCCTCGACTCTCCGCTCGGCAGCTTTATCCTTACCACCTCATTGTACTGCGCGTTCCTTACCCTGCTGACCACCACAAGCGGTCCGGCGACGTTCTCTATTGTGCTATATTCTATTTCGAACTTCATAACATCACTTCTCTGTTTCCTGGGATGCCTGATACTCCTTTATGAGGGCCCTGAACTCCGCGTCGGCATCTTCCTTCACCTTCTTTCCTGCCCTCTCAATATCATCCTCCTTGACACCCTTCAGCCTCGAGATGTCCTCCCTGATCTTCATCTTCATTATCTTGTCCGCTTCGACCTGGGACTTCAGCGCTTCGTCCGACTTGGCCCTGAAGTAGAGGATCGCATTCAGTATTATGCTCTGCTTCTTCATGCTGGTGTAGGTGTCGATCTCGTCGTACGCGTTCTGCACGAGGAACCCCTCCCTGATCATCCTCCCTACCTCGAGTATTATCTTCTCGCTGTCGGGAAGCGCGTCTGCACCGACGAGCTGGACGATGTCCTTCAGTTCTGCCTCGCGCTGGAGCAGCTTCATCGCCGCGGCCCTGTTCGAGACGAACTCCTCGCCGACGTTCTTGACGTACCAGTCCTTCATGCTCTCAAGGTAGAGCGAGTAGCTGCTCAGCCAGTTCACCGAAGGGAAGTGCCTTGCGCTTGCAAGCGAGGCGTCGAGCGACCAGAATGCCTTTACCACTCTGAGCGTACCCTGCGACACGGGTTCGGAGAGATCTCCTCCTGCCGGGGAGACTGCACCGATGATCGTTATCGAGCCGATCGCGCCGTTGAGGCTCTCGACCTTTCCGCTTCTCTCGTAGTACTCTGCCAGCCTCTTGGGCAGGTATGCCGGGTATCCCTCCTCTCCGGGCATCTCCTCAAGCCTTGCGGAGATCTCCCTCATTGCCTCCGCCCATCTTGAGGTCGAGTCTGCCATGATTGCGACGTTGTATCCCATGTCCCTGAAGTACTCCGCTATCGTGATTCCCGTGTATATGCTCGCCTCTCTCGCAGCCACAGGCATGTTGCTCGTGTTTGCGATGAGCACCGTCCTTTCCATGAGCGGCCTCTTCGTCTTCGGGTCAACGAGCTCCGGGAACTCAACAAGAACGTCCGTCATCTCGTTTCCACGTTCACCGCATCCGACATAGACAACGATGTCCGCGTCGGCAAACTTTGCGATCTGCTGCTGAATGACGGTATTGTGCAGTATAAGCCCCCCGTATCCTCCTACGAAGTTGCTGCCGAACTCAGGCACCGATACGTCATATACGTCTACAGGTTTCTCCTCCTCCCATACCGATACTATCTCATCGCAGTAGATCCAGTCAAGCGCAGCGGCAAGTTCGTGTACTGCCAACTTTTGCATCTGGTTTCCGGATCTCACATTTAGTACTGAGACGAATTTTCGGAAGGTCTCAACGCCCATCTTCTCTCCATTGCGTGTGTAGTTCGATATCTCTATCCCGGATTTCAGCAAGTCGGAGTATGATCCGTAAGCGGCGTAGAGTCCCCTTATGAAATCGGGCGATAGCGGTACCACGTCTATCGCATTAAAGGCCCTCTTGCCGGATTCAACATACTCCCTTATCGTGCTGACCTTCTTGTGTCCAGGCATCAATGCGTCGTGCAGGATTGCAAGGTTTGTCCTACCCCTCACAAAGAGCCTGTAATAAGGCTCATCATTCACCAGTTTCTCTGCAAGCGTGCCGATGATTCCGAACCTTGCAAGCAGATACGACAGTTGTGTCTGGAGCGTCTTGCTTGCCATGCAGAACTCCACGTCGCCGTCATAATATCCGCCGTCTCCTATAAAGTAAGACGTAAGGAATGCAGATACCGAAGCATTGCTCGATGCCATGATGCATTGAGGAACCTCTTTCGTGCGGGCGTCTTCTCCGACTCCAAGGAACTTCATGAATCGTACAAGGGTCCTGCTCATCAACAAGACATTAGGTGTCCTTTCCTTCGGATACTCTTTCTTACCTTGGATTCCAAAAAGCTCCTCTCCAAGTGCCATGAACCTCTCAAGCAGGGGCTCCTCCAGGTTTGTAAAAACCACCGTTCCCTCACCCCTTATATATCCCTCTGACACGAAGTAGCCCAGAAACTCAGCAAGTTCCGGGGTCACTTTTTCTGGAAGCCTTATGTGCTTGCCATTGCTTCCAATGACCGTAACGGACTCAGGAACATTTATCGCAGCATCGTCGTTATTTATCTTGATCTTCCTTGCTGACGCTATGAAATCTCCTTCCTTGAGTTCCCTTGCCATGGTCTCTACTATCTCACCGTGCTCAGTTATCCTAAACAGCTTGTGGGCTGGGGTGACCCTGACAACCTTCCCGGTCCTAGTCCTTATCTTGACTATAGAATCGCTCTTTCCCTTATAGAGCATGCCTGATGCGCTCTCGGCAATTTTGTTGCTGTTCAACGAGAACAGGCCTATCGGCGCAGTCTCTACGAACTCTTCATGCGCCTCGCTTCTTACCTTAGAGTTCACATCGGTGCGCTTCGAGTCATAGAGCTCCTTTATTGTAACCAGCCTTCCATCGGAGAGCAGTATGGGTGTATCTCCTGCAATGCACTTGCCTGCTCCGAATGGCCCAGGCACCGCCGCGCTTCCTCCCTTTGCGACAGGGAAGAACGTATCGAGGACTCTCTGTCCGGTTACCAGCGGCTCGTCAGACCTGAACTTGGTCTTGAAAGGGGACCCCTTTCTGACAGATCTCTTCTGCGTCAGTGTAAGGTTCGTCGTCTTTCCCCCTTTCGTAACCTTTGCGATCGTGTCGTCTATGGTGAACGTTCCGTTCTTCACTCCCGTTATCTTTCCCTCCACTCCTACCGGAACCATTATCTTGTGCTTCAGGTACTCCGTCTCCTGCACGTATCCTATTATATCCCCGGACTTGACGGTCGCGCCGTTCTTTATCTTTCCTGCAACGAACTTCCACTTTCTCCTCCTGTCCAGTGCGCTTGCTGTGACCCCCTTTCCAATGAACGCTCCCGTCTTTGACCTTATGACTTCAAGGGGCCTCTGGATTCCGTCGTATATGTTGCTGAGTATTCCCGGACCGAGCTCCACCGACAGCGGCGCGCTCGTCGACTCTACTGGCTCGCCGGGGCTTATTCCCGTAGTGTCCTCATAGACCTGGATAACCGCCTTCTCTCCCTTGAGCTGGATTATCTCGCCTATGAGCCCGAGCTTTCCCACCTTGACTACGTCGTACATCTTCGCTCCGAGCATGTCATTTGCCACAACAAGCGGACCAGATATTCTCTCTATGATACCCATTAATCTCACCTAATTCAACATCAACCGTTCTTGAACATCCTCGATATGTCTATTCCTATCGCCCTCAGTATGAGGTTCCTCAGCGTGTCCTCCTCGGTCACTCCCTCTCCCTTCTCAGGCACCTCGACCACGAGAGGAAGTATGCTCTCGTCTATCGTCTCCATCAGCCTCCTGTCCCTGACCTGCCTCTTGACTCCTGAGCTCATGATTATTATCCCTACGTCGCCTCTCTCCAGCAGCTTCTTCAGTGTGGACTCCGCGTGCTGCTGGCCGCTTATTACGTAAGACTCGACCACTCCGGCCAGCTTGAAGCCCAGCACCAGCTGCTCGTTGCCTACCATGGCGATCCTGTACTTCTTCTCTAACCGTTCTTCCATACAAGCAACCTCTCCGTCTCCTCCCTGCTGAGCCCGTAGGCCCTGCTGTTGATGAGAATCCTCAGGGTATAGATCTCTATCTCCTTGAGGTATGAGTATGCGAGTATCGCCCCTATCGACAGTATGCTGTGCTTGAGCATCCTGAGGCTCTCGTTGAAGATCGCGTTCTTCATCCCGATCTCGAATATGAGCAGCTGCTTCCTCTTGCTGCCCCTGTAGACGTCAAGCGCGTTCTTGAGGTCGTAGAGCTTGACCTGCGCGACCAGCGACTCGACGTCCTTCGCGCCATTGTAGAGCTGCTCCAGCTCCGACGGGCTTATCCTGCCGCGCTCCACTATGTACGGGCCTATCTCCGAGAACTTGAGTCCCACCCTCTTGCCCTTGATGAGCAGGAGCAGGTTCTTCATGTCGATATCCATCTTTATCATGAGAGCGGACTCGTTGTGCCTTATCCTGAGCCCCAGTATTATGTTCCCGAGCTCCCTGTAGTAGCTCTTGTCTATCTCGGATATCGCCTCGACGACGTTCTTCGATCTCTTGTAGGCCTCCAGTGCGTCCTTGAGTATTCCGGAGTAGGGGGAGTTTATCATGAGCTTGTTCATCATCCCCTCGACGGAGTCCTCCCTCATCGCCTCCTTCATCGCAACGGCGTTGTACCTTCCGTAGTCTATGACGTAGCTCGCTATAGATTCGTAGTCGGCCCTTCTCTCCTTGGCCTCGAGCGCCAGCTTCACGTTGTAGAGGTCCCACTTCCCGACGATCCCCCTTATGAGCTTCCTCTCCGTTGTCGGGGAGATCTGCACCAGCTTGCTCGAGCTCTTCGCAAGGTTCTTGCTCAGCGCGAAGTCGATCAGCTCCTGCTTTATCGAGAGTCCGCCGAAGCTCTCTATCTCCTCACGGTAGTCTCCCTGGAAGAGTATGGCCAGTATGCTGCTTATGTCCTTCGCGTTCATGATCTCCTGCATCGTCTTCTTCGTAATGAGCCTGGCCTCCATGGCCTTTACCCTTGCGCTTGAGTAGCCGTACTGCCTAGCGGCCTCAGATCCCGAGATCATCTATCTTCTCCTCTTCTGCTTTGCCTTCGGCTTCGCTCTGGCCTTCGGCACCGGCGTCTTTGCCTTAATCTTCGCCTTCTTCGTGGGCTTCTGCCCCTTCGCAGGCACTGGCTTCTTCGATCCCACAGGCCTGGCGGAGATATTCTTCGATGCCTGCGCTATCCTCCTCTCTTCCGACGGAGTGAAGATCTCGTCGGCAACGAGCTTCCTTATCGTGTCAAGCTCCCTGTCGACTATGCTCTCCACGGTGGCGTTGAGCGAGATCTTGCCGTCGGGAGTCGAGATTATGAAGCCGTCGATGTCCCCGTACTCGACCTTGTTGCTCCTGCCCCTGAGAAGGCCCGCGTTCTTCTTGCTCGTCCTTATCACGGCATCGCCCCCTCCGGTCACCGCCGAGAACTGCTTGAGCCCGCTCTTGAGTATTCCCTGGAGGTTCTCCCTCTCAAGGCTCCTCTGCGCCTCGCTCCTCACGGTCTTGAGCGCGTGCTCAAGGACTGCGCCCCTTGCCTCAACGATCATCGTGTTCTTCTCGGTCTCAAGCCCCGCGTCGCTCTCCTTCCACAGCCTCTCGACCTCGCGCTTCGCGTCCTCGCTTGCGTTCTTGACTATGGAACCGGCGCGCTCTTCTGCTTCGCTGGAGATCGCATCCGCTTCGGAGGAGGCTTCGGCGCTGATGGCCTTAGCCTTCCCCTCTGCCTCTGCGAGGATGTTCTTCCTTATCGCTTCCAATGACATGCGATGACCCGCGTTATATGATGCCGAACGTCAGCATTATCAGTATCGAGACGACGAACCCGAAGATGAGCAGTGTCTCAGGGAGCACAAGGAACAGCAGAACTATTCCCATGCTGTCAGGCTTCTCCGCTATTAGGCCCAATCCCGCGCTTCCTATTCCAGACTGCGCCATACCCGTACCTATTGCTCCTCCTGCGATTGCCAATCCGGCTCCGATTGCTGCAAATTCAGCTCCTGTTACTACCATTGTTTCACCAATATTTTCTCTATTCATCTTCTTTAGTATAAACCCTCTTGAGGCTGAAAGGCCTGAACTTTATGCCGTTGCCTATGTAAAACTTCGAGAAGAACTCGACGAAGTTAAGCCTTACCCCTTGCACTATGCCCTCGAATATTCCAAGGATCATGTTGAGGAAGTGAAGCAGAATGAAGATTATAAGATAAAGAATAAATATCGGTATGCCTGCGGCGAGGCTCGGCGTAAAGTATTGGTCTATCAGGAAGGCGATTATCACGCTGCCGAGGCCGAATCCCATTATCCTCGCGTAGCTCAACGGATGCGTTATCAGGTTCGTTATCTCGCTCGCCTCGTGACCGCTGATCGCCGCCGTGACGAGCAGCGCCACCACCGCAAGCGCCGCGCATGCTATGGGGAGCGTTCCTGAGGTAAGTCCGAAGAGCGCGCTGACAGCGATCGCTCCCGAGACTATGACTATTATCGAGGTTATCTTGCTGTACGCGAGCTTCCTGTGGCCCTTATTGTACTGGTTGACGAATCCGAAGGCGAGCCCGAGCACTATCTGGATTATCCCGAAGAGTATCGTGAGCCCCATTATCGAGGTCGCGTTCTTGAACCAGTCGAATGTCGTCGCTCCGGGTATGATGTACTGGTTGAGCTGGAACCCGAAGTACTGGTTGGATATGACGCCGAAGAAGATCGCCGCGATGGACATGAGCTGCCAGATCTTGCAGGCGTTGTAGACGAGTCCCTCCGGATTGACCTTCCTCGATATGTAAGTGACAAAGAGCAGCGAGGCTATCCCGTAGCCGACGTCGCTGACCATGAGCCCGTAGAAGATCGGGAACGAGATGATGAAAATCCACGTCGGGTCTATCTCGTCGCTTCTCTGCACCGAGTAGAAGTTCATCATGTACTCGAACGGCTTCAGTATCTTGGGCCTGTTGGTGTGGGTAGGCGCAAGCTCGTCGTGCTCTATCCTCTCGACCTCGGCCCGCCCCTTTGCGGCCCTAAGGACAATCTCATTAAGCGAGTCGAACCTCCTCTTCTCTATCCATCCCTCGACGACGAATGTGCTCTCGGTCCTCTTGAACATCGCGCTCGCATCCGCCCTCGCGAGCTCTATCTCGAGCATCTCGCCGAGGTTCGCCATCTTCGAGTAGTACCTCTCGCCGAGCTGCTGCATCTCTCTCTCTATCTCCTTGAGCCTCTTCTCGTTCCTGGCCTTCCTCGACCTTATCTCAGCGAGCATCTCCCTGGGCCTTCCCTCAAGGTACTTTGCCGTCAGGTCGAGCTCCACCATGCCCGTGTCCTTTATCATCTCGTCGAGGCTGATCTTCTTGTCGTAGACTATGAATATGAAGCTCTTCTTGCCGACCCTGCTTATCCAGGCCTCCGCCCTGCCCTTTGCATCGGCCTTCTTGCTGAAGGCATTGAGCGCCTTCTGGTCCGCCTCGAAAGCCCTGTATCCGAGGTACTCGCTCCTCAGCCTGCTGAAGTCGACCTTGATGTCAGCGAATGCCACTCCTATCCGCTCCGCATTCGAGAGCGCAGCCATGTCCTCCGTAAGCGACTTCCTCTCGTTGCTGAGCCCGTAGGCCCTGTCCACGGCCTTCATGCCCCTAACCTCATCGAGCAGCCTCTCGAGCGGAATGTGCCTCTCACGCTTGACCTCCCTCTTCCCGAGTATCTGCAGTGCTCCGTTCACCTTTATGAGCGCATCAGAGATCTCCGTAGAATAAGCGGCAGGCTTGTCATCTCCTATCTCAAGCTTGCTCTTCCTCAAATCGAT
>JAJYXH010000040.1 GCA_021791075.1 Microcaldota archaeon | reverse complement strand
GTCGTTCCAGACTTTGAGCACAAGGTCATATTCATCGGAATTACTGTTGGCAAGAAGCCAAGGACTGACACGGTTGGCGTAGATAACTTTGCACGGGCGATAAAGGCAATCCTTCCCGACTTTACCGTGGTGGGCCTGAAGCATTCCGGATCGCCGCACCTTGGCACTCACTTTACGGTACTAGGGAATGACATTGCTGTGTATGACTCGAAAGGCATGATAAAATTTGATGAACCATACATACCCAGGATCTCGGATAACAGCCAGCAGCTTCCGTTCAACGGCCTAAAGCAACTAGTGCCATACGACGAGGCCAAGCCCGGCACGAAAGGTATAATCGAACTTCCTCCGGAAGAGGGCTATGCTGCAAACATGCTCATAGTAAACAACGGAGCCATAGTAGCAAGCGGCCACCCTACTGCAATAAGTATCGCAAAGGAGAACTTTGACAAGGTCACTGAGCTTGAGATGAGTGAGTCCAGGAGCATGGACGGAAGCCTCACATGCTGGTCTCTGCTCTTCAACACACTGCGAACCTGACGAGCCGACTCACGGAGAGTATTACGGCCTGCATCCATCACCTGCCAAAGAGCTTTTTATACCTATTGGCTCAAATAGAAATCATTAACACTGGGTCCGTAGCTCAGCTTGGATAGAGCGGAACCGTCCTAAGGTTAAGGTCACGGGTTCAAATTACCGAAAAAGCCGAGCATGGTATGAAAATCCCGTCGGACCCGTGGTGTTTAACATGGCCGAAAAGAGTGCAAGGGGGAGAGGGGAATCAGAGAAGATAAGGGAGCCGAGCATACTGATAAGGCCGATAAACAGAATGGGTGGCCTTGACAACATACACGTGGCTCTCCTTGCACTGGTTGCGATACTTGTCATACTCCTTCTTCTTGTCTCGTACTACAGGCCTGCGCTTCCTACGAACTCGACGCAGACAACCACAGTCTACTCGAACAGCACATACTCCCCGGTACACACTCCGGCACAGATAAAGACGATATCAGAGCAGCTACTTGCAAGCTATGCACAGACAAACTCATCGCTCTCCGTCCTTCCGTACTATGCGAACGTCTCTGCGATGTCTGTCTCGTATATCCCTTCCAGCAGTGACTGGTATGTACAGATACCTTCAGTAAGTCCGTCAGGCAACTCCACATTCTACATCTCTGCAATAATCAGCGACAAGAATGGGAGCGTGGTTACGCCGTTCATACAGCTTGCCAAGCCCCCTGTAATCTCAAAGAACACGGTCGTTGCGCCGGGAGTGATAAACCTTGCCGGCAAGCCGTCCTGCATATCGTCAAATCCGCTCAATATCTACTGGTTCATAGACGCCTACGCCCCAGGCTCTGTGCAGAGCCTGCGCAATATCACCTCGTTGGAGAGCAACTACGGAAGCAAGGTCAATGTCTCTGTCAAGATACTCTACGGCAGCTCTACGGCCCAAATAGCGGACCAGGTCGGCACTCTCAACGCGCAGGAGCTCGGAAAGTATATCCTCTGCTCATCAACACAGCCAAACTTCCCGAGGTTCGTCTCGGTGCTGAACTCCATATACAACAACGACTACATCTCGCAGAACACGCTCCAGAGCATCTCCTCAACCTCGGGACTCAACCAGACCGCGCTGAATACGTGCATCTCGAATGCGAATGGCCCGATAAACGCGCAGATGCTGCTCGCGCAGTACTACAACATAACCTCGAATCCGTCGATCATAGTAAACTGCGAGTACCAGGCGATACCGCAGACCGTAAACAAGGCAATATGCTATGCGAAAGGCTCGATCTGCTGAACGGGCTGGTGCGGCAAATCACAACCCACGTAAAGGAGAAGCAACAAAACTTTAATAATCTAGCATAGGCATAATGTTTGAATTAGCTGGCGATCTAAAGTGCGTGCTGTTTAACACCGGGTGAACATATGAGTGAAGAACAAGGATCAACACAGAGCGTGTCGCAGGAGAACATTGTCTTGATAGGAAAGAAGCCCCCTATGAATTACGTGCTTGCAGTGGTAACGCAGTTCAACAACGGGGCCAAGAACGTCAAGATAAGGGCGAGGGGAAATGCGATATCCAGGGCCGTAGACGTTGCGGAGATCTCAAGGCACAGGTTCGTCACCGACGCCAGGGTAGGCACCATAGCGATAGGATCAGAGGAGATCTCGAACGAGGACGGCACAAGATCCAAGGTAAGCTCAATAGAGATCACCCTTGGAAGATGAACCTACTTATCTCTCTAGTCTTCATTTCTCTTCCTTTTCTTCTTACTTCTTGAGCTCCCTTACTACGCCCGTAGAGGTTACTACTCCGACTACCTTCATCTCTATGCTGTTATTGACTACTGGCAGCCTGGCCATGTATGACATCACCATGAGATGGGCCGCTTGCTCGACCTCCATGCCCTCCTCAACGAAAACCTCGGGTCCGACCATGACGTCCACTACCTTGCTCTCCGAGCACTCCGGATCAGTGACCATCTCCTTGGTTATCAGCCCGACAAGCCTGCCGGCCTCGACTACGGGCGCTATGCCTATCCTGCCCTGCCTCATCATCTCTAGCGCCTCGGTGACACTCGCCGACATAGGAATGGTGATCGCGTCCCTCTCCATTATTACCGAGATAGAGCCCATGATAGATAACCTCACACCTGGTATTTTAACGTTTTGAATTGCTTCGGTTAAGATGACACAATATTTATAAATGCAAACCACAGAAAACCCATATCCTTCAGATATGGGATGAATGTGGCATATGCTGATAAATATATAAATTAGAAAGATGAAATAAACATGGTTGTCATGGAAACTGCATATAAATACA
>JAJYXH010000007.1 GCA_021791075.1 Microcaldota archaeon | reverse complement strand
TCGGAGGCATGCCGAAGAGGCTCTCTGCCGCAGCTCCGTTGCCGATGCTCTCCGCATTCCGTCAGTTGAGCGGGATCAAGATAGGAATTCAGAAGGTCTATGAGGCGACGCACCACGGGCCCCTGCTCAAGACACCCTCCCTCTTCCTGGAGATGGGAGGCACGGAGAGCACGGTTGCGGATGTGGAGCTCGCGGAGATGGCTGGAGAAGCGGCATACAATTCCGTGCTCGAGTCGAGATCCGGGGATATCGACTGCGCAAAGGTGGCGATAGGCATCGGAAGCGGCCACTATCCGGAGAGATTCTCGAGGATGGCGATAGAGGGTGGCTATGCCTTCTCCTACATAATGCCCAAGTACGCGATATACAACGATGATGGAAGCGACAACCTCGACATGCTGCAGCAGGCTGTTGTGATGAGCAACAAGGAGCCCGACGTTGCGGTGATAGACTGGAAGGCGCTGAATGCTGCTACCAGGACAAAGGTTCTGGCCGCGCTCGATGATCTCGGTCTTGACTGGGAGAAGGCCTGACGGGCATAACCTTTTATTCCTATTAATCGCTACCCTATCGATATAATGCAGGTTGCCATAATCATACCGCAGCGCGGATTCAAGGACGAGTCGCTGGCGGTTGCAAAGGCTCTCTTCTCCAAGTGGCACATCGATCCGATCATCGCAAGCTATTACTCGGGGGAGTGCCTGGGCTACCACGGGGCCGTGGTTAGGCCGGACCAGAATGCCGCGGTGATAAGGTCGTCTGACTTCGATGCGATTCTCCTCATAGATGGCCCGGGAGTCGACCAGTACAAGATGTACGACTTCAGGCCTCTGCTCGACCTCGTGAAGCTCTTCCACACGAACAACAAGATGGTTGCGGGGATAGGGAACTCGGTGAAGATAATCTCGAGGGCGAACATAATAGCGGACACGAAGGTGGCGCTGCCTGCCGACGAGGATACGAAGAGGCTTGCGATACTCTACAGGGGAACACTTACGAAGAATTACCTGGAGTCGGACAGGAACATCCTGACCCTCAGCAACCCTGACAAGGCCGAGGAGCTGGTCAACAGGATGCTGGAGAGTCTCGGCGTCAAGTAGTGGATTGGATCTAAAGGTGCAACTTATTTTTGGCTGGATCCATTACTCTCCCTTTTGTACGTTGCCCTGTTTGTTAGCTTTAGATCCTCTATCCATATTTTAGCTTCAACAAATTCTTTGCAATTAGGGCAGATGGTATGTATGGCTATATTGCCTTTGAGTATCTCTGCCATTGGCGTTGACACGCTATCCCCTATCTCATATCTGAAAAGCGCATTTTCCAATGCCTTGGTCTGCCAATCGTGCATCTCTTCTTTATGCTGGCAATAAGGGCAGTCAAGTGGAGCCATTACTTCATCAAAAAGTCCCGTTATACCGACTAAACGCTTATCAGGTTTATGCTCTTAACTGACTTGAAGTCATCATCGAATGCTGCAAGATTCTTTATGCCTCTATAGTCCATAACGGCTACGTTGGAACAGTCGGTAAAGCTCAGCGACGTGTTCTTCTGTTTTTTGAATAGATCAAGTGAGTTGTAGAACAAAGCTTCGTCTATGGTGAGGAGATATGCCGATTCCAACAATTCGCCACATATCCTGACAGTCTCGGTAATACCCGTCTTCTTTAGGAGGCCGGTAGCCACTTCGCCGATTATGTAGTCTGATATGAAGAGATCTCCGAACTCCTTGACTACTATTCTTTTCATCAATTCTCGCGCCTTCTTGTGATTCTTGTCCACTTCACTGTAAAAGGCGATAATAAAGCTGGTGTCAAGTAATATCATCAAATCGCCTATCCGTACAGTATTTCATCAAGCGTAGTGCTGAGGTTCTCACTTCCCTTGCCGAAGTCTACTGGTTTTGCCTTGAGTAGATTTCTTGGGTCTGGTTTCTTTCTTGACTCTTTTGCTTCGAGCCACTGTTCCATGGCCTCATTCAATGCGGTGCCGATGCTCATCTCTTCCTCGACTGCCTTCTGCTTGAATCTCTTGTAGACCTGTTTGTTCGCATTTCTCACTACTAACAACTCGCCGCTGCCCATCTGACCACCCAGAATATGTATAACATGTATGACCAGACATATAAGCCTTTCGTATAATGTTAGGCTGTCGGAAGCGCTAAGATCCAATTTTGCGCGCGATAACAGTCGTGATCTTGCACGGTTCTTTGTTCTTCATTATTGAGTTGTATCTGCGCAATTCGATTATCTTCCATCCCTTCTGCCTGTATATCTTTGTTATGCTCCCTTCGAGATCCTTCCCGAGAAAGGATAACTTTGGCTCTAGATTCATTTCCTTCTTGCCATTGCGTTCCGTATAGAAACTTATGAAGTTGATACCGTTCTTCCTTGTTGCCTTCATGATCTTCTTTATAGCGCCATATCTCTCTTCAGTTTGCAGGTTGTGCAGTACGAGCGCCATTATTATGCAGTCATATCTGCCGCTTATTGATTCTCTTCTTATGTCAAGCTTCGCTGTAGCCAGCTTGATTCCCTTTTCTGCCGCGTACTTTCTTGCCCTTATGAGAGCCTGGCTCGATATGTCTGTTGCGGTGCAGACGTATCCGTGCTTTGATAGATATATCAGATTCTGACCTTCTCCCGCACCAATCTCCAGAGCTGTGAGCCCTTTCCTCCTTTTCTGGGCTGATGGTATCAGTCTGACATTTGGCCTCGGCTCCTCCGAGAAGCGCCTGCCCTTTGTCTTCCCGTACATATCGTCGAAATATCTCTCCATTTTGTCCATGGTCTCCCCTTCAGTTTTCTAAAAATAGAAAAAATTGGAGAAGTCAAAGCTTGAACCTTTTGAAAAGTTTTTTAGGCTGTTTCAAAAGTTTTTATTAGGATTTAGTTGCGGTGCGCTCACAGGTCGCCG
>JAJYXH010000055.1 GCA_021791075.1 Microcaldota archaeon | reverse complement strand
CGCAGTACGTGGGACTGCCGCACACGATGTACGGGAGCATAGTGGGCAAGGCATCGCTGAGCGGCACCCCATACACATCGAGCCCGACAACAGCAACGACGTCGACAACTTCCTCAACCACCTCATCGACTTCCACTAGTACCTCCAGCACCACTACCATCTCGTGTGCAAGCGGAACTAATAGTATGACCATTGACAGTTATCTATCCTTAAATGTTATCGACAGCGCCACGGTAACTTATACGATGTACGGCGGAGGAGGTGGAGGTGCGGGAATGGAGTCCACCGTAGGTATTAGTGCCTCAGGAACCAACGGCATCGAAAGCACAGGATCGTTTATGATAACTGCGGGACAGCGCCTGGTGGTTTATGCAGGTGGCGGAGGCGGAGGCGGAGGCGGAGGCAACCCTGCAGGTAACGGCGGCGGAGGCGGAGGCGGAGGTAGCGGATATTATGGCGGAGGCGGCGGAAGCGGTTGCAACTGTGGTAACGGCGGAGGTTCAGGCGGAGGAGGTGGTAGTTCTGCCATACTTGTAAATGGTGCTCTAATAGCATCGGCTAATGGTGGTGTTGGTGGCACAAATTCTGGTTCAGGCGGAGGAGGCGGCACCGGAAGCAGTGGCGGATCAGGTGGCAATACTAACAACGTAGGCAGTGCTGGTAATAACGGGGGCAGCGGAGCAGGAGGAATAGGCGGCCTAGGAAATCCCTCCACCAATACGGGAGGCGGTGGGGCTAATGGATCATCTGGCGGGTCAGGTGGTAGTGGCAGTTTCGGCGGCGGAGGCGGAGGCGGCTATGGCGGCAATGGGGGTAGTGGTGGCGGAAATAACGGTGCTCCTACAAGTGGTTCTTCAGGAAATGGGGGTACAGGCACGGGTGGTGCCGGGGCAAGCTCACAGAATGGCGGCAGCGGAGGCAGCGGAGGCAGCGTGACACTCAGCTGGCCTGGCTCTGCATGCCCTATCTGAGATTACTTGATCGACGTCTGTCAACCGGTCAGTTAGCCTTATAAAACTCTGCACAATACTGTTAATTCATGCCAAAAATAACATCCATTAAAATAAGGAAGATCATAGACTCGCGCGGGAATCCCGCTGTTGAGGCATTTGAGAGGTTCAATTAACACTATTTTACATGAAGCAATGGCTCCAGTGCCTTCCTGACGTCGTTATACCGCGGCACGACATTTAGTACTGTGCTCATCTCGTCATCCCACCCCTTCCCGGCCTCGTCCACGCAGGCCTTCAGGTCCTTCACAGAGAATTCCAGTTTCCCATAGGTTCTCATCTTATTGGACACCAGCCCAAAGTCCTGTTTCAGGCCGAACTTCGTCACGAGGAACCAGATGTCGTATATGTCCCTTACGAAGGCGGTCCTGTGCCTGTGCCTACGCTCTATCGCGGCCTTTATCTTGTCTGCGAGCAGTTCGTTCTCCGACTCCACGATCAGCGTGTATGGAGGGAGGTTGGGATAAGGTGTCTGCCTCAGATAGACCCTCGGCTTCTCGAGGTTCCTCTCATAAGTGTTGAGGTCTATCATGATGCGCTGCCTTGCCGATTCGTTTGAAGAGGCAAGGAAGAGCGGTCCGTCGATCCGTACGGTATAATTGATCATCTCCCTGTACGCCTTCTTCGAATAAGAGAACTGGAAGTAGCTGCCTATCTCCTTTATGCCAGTCTCGACCCTCACGATCAGGTCTTCGACCCTGCCATCATACGAACTGTTCACCGTGAAATCCAGGTCCTCCGAGAATCTTCCGGAGGAATACACCTTAGAGATCGCGGTGCCTCCCCTGAACACAAGCTCGTCGCCTATATTCGAGTATATGCTGCGGAGGGCTATGTCCTGGAGATAGTCCTTCTCCGCCTCTTCGGGGAGCGGAAAGTTGAGCATTCTTGAATACTGCCTCCATTTATCGATCTCTGTCATCCAGTCATCCTCTTCCTTGAGATTCCTTATCTGTTACATTTCCCAGCATCGAATCCAGTCTTCTGAGCAGTACCTTCGAGCCCATCGCCTTCGCATACTCATTCAGCTTCGTTCTGTCCACCTTGCCGGTTCGAAGCGCATTCTCCAGCGCCCCGCTGACTTCTCCTGCCCCCGGCCTGCCAAGATAGAGAGAGTCAACCAATGCCTTCTCGAGTTCCGCCACGTTTATGTTGTTCCTGTCCCTGTAAAATCCGAATATCTTTCTCCTGTCCAGCGTCCTGAACACTATCCTGTTAGACCTGATCCCTTCAAGCGCAATTGGCCTGTGCCTCTTTGAAGTCACAATGTCTATCACAATCGGCATCTGCGTTGTTACACCATGATAGTTAAGCGCGGCCATGAGGCTGACGTAAGACGGATGCGAGATATTTGATGCCACCTCAAGCGGATCCGCCTTCTTTGTGTAATAGACGCCGCGCTCGGCCCGTTGCAGCTCCCCCCTCTTGATCATGCGGAAGAGCATGAGCCTCACATACGCCCTGCCCCTTCCGGAAATCCTCACCGCATCGTTAAATGTGAAGACGTGTATCCCCTTCTCTTCAAAAGGGGTGGGAATCTCGGCGGACTTCATGATCCTGATGGGCAGATAAGATATTTATATGTTACGATAATTATCACTAACGATAATTAATGATACATAAAATTGATTGGCAAGAGATCCTTGTCACTTCTATCCGACAGTAATCAGCCAACGATGTCGTATCATGTCTCTGCGTTAATCCGAATCTGTGGCACCGTCACCTGTCCAACCGGCCCAGTCAATCTTATAAAACTCTGCACAATACTGTTAATTCATGCCAAAAATAACATCCATTAAAATAAGGAAGATCATAGACTCTCGCGGGAATCCTACCGTTGAGGTTGATCTGGTTGCCGAAGGCAGGTCATTCGGGAGGGCCGCAGCCCCTGGCGGTGCAAGCAAGGGCATCTTCGAGGTAAA
>JAJYXH010000049.1 GCA_021791075.1 Microcaldota archaeon | reverse complement strand
TTGTATTTCGCCTCTCGGCAGTCAGTGAAGGAACCACCCTGAACGGGGTCTTGTCAGAACTTCCTTCCTCTATGTATGCGCACAGCTCGAGTTGAAGCCTTCTGAACCACTCGCGCTCGCCGGTGATGAGAAAGCTTCCCGTTCCAAGTGAACCCTTTCCGGTCGACTTCGAGACTTGGTCCCTCTTTACCGAGTAGACATCTGTAGAGGCCCGGTTCTCCCATGCGCTTGAGTAGCATGCGGCAAACTGCGCGGCTTCCTCCCTCGCATCGGGGGTGGAGTCTACACCATCCTTCATGATCGTCACTGAAGCGCCGAATATGTCCGCATGGAAGAAGAGGTCGTTGCTCCCGAAGTACTTCGAGTTTACCAGCTCGTTCTGCTGCGCACTCCTGCCACCTATGACGAGCATGTTGGTGCTCGTGTAGAACCAGTTGAACTTCTCATACCACTCCCTCTCCACGATCCTGCGTATCTCCTTCCTCTCCTCGGCCTTGCCGCTCTCCTTGCCCAGCTCCTCCTCGAGCTCCTTTACCGCCTTCTCCGCGCCTGCAGCTTTCCACTTCGCCTTCTTCGATGAGCCGAAGTACTGCTGCGCGTTCTCCTGTGCAGACTTGGTGAAGTCTATGGTAATGTCCATCACAACTATATGCCCAGGCAGCTATATATTTGTTGGCAGGATCAGATGAGATTAATTATCTCGTATACTATGAAGCCCAGAACCCCGAGAACAAGCACTCCTATTATCACCACCTTGAGCGTCCTTCTGAACGTGTCGATGTCGGGCCTGTAGCTCACGCTGAGCACATGCTTTGCGTCAGCCCAGAAACTCTTGAATGACTTTATAGGATTTAGCCTCACTTCTACACCGTTCACTTCTTGACCTGCTCCTCCTCAAATATCTTGTCGAGGTCCACGTCGGACTGCTCTATGATCCTCTTCTTTATTCCGTTCTCAGTATACTCGGCAAACTCGACGCCGCTGAGCACCACCATTATCCTGAGAACGTTCTTCTGGAGCGAGGGGTCTATCCTCGCGCCCCACTTCATCATCGCATCCTCGCTTATCCTGCCGGAGACCTCCTGGAAGATATTCTCCGCCTCTCTCAACGTAAGGTCGTCTCCGCCGATTATGTTGACAAGCGCCTTCTTTGCAGTGGAGAGGTTGACATCAAGTAGAGGGCTCTTCAGCGTATTCTCTATCGCTATTATCGACCTGTCCGATGCCTGCGTTGAGTTGGCCTCTCCTATGCCTATGACCGCATATCCGGAGTCCTTGATCACCGTCCTAAGGTCGGCAAAGTCAAGGTTTACCATGCCCGGCTTCGTAACCATCTCTATTATCCCCTTGGTCGCCTTTGCGAGTATCTCATCGCTTATCCTGAACGCCATGTTGAGCGGCAGGTCCGGAGCCACGGCAAGAAGCTTGTCGTTAGGTATTATTATCGTTGTATCGGTGAATCTCTTGAGCTTCGCAAGCCCCTCAAGTGCATTCCTCATCCTGACCTTGCCCTCGCTCGTGAATGGAAGCGTCACTATCGCAACTGTCAGCGCGCCCGCCTCCTTTGCCTCATGCGCTATTATCGGTATAGACCCTGTCCCCGTTCCGCCGCCCAGCCCGCACGTGAGGAAGACGAGCTGCGCGTCGCTTAGAAGGTGCCTTATCTCGTCCTTGCTCTCTATCGCCGCCTCCTCCCCAACCTTGGGATCACTTCCCGCCCCGAGTCCCCTGGTTGACTTCTTTCCAAGAAGAAGCTTCCTAGTGGACCTCGTCTTTGCAAGGTGCGATGCGTCAGTATTCATCGCTATGAGCGTCGTGCCCTCTATGTTCAGCTCCGACATCCTTGTTGCAGTATTTGATCCGCTGCCTCCCGTCCCGACAACGTAGATCTTGGGCTTAGCCGACTCTATGAACTTGAGCAGCTCCTCGTCATCCACGGACATCGTCTCTCCGGCTGGAGGTGGGGTTGGTTCGGGCATATGATCATTCTCTCTAACGGATCTGTCGCACTGAGTGTAATACACTGCAAAGGATTAAAAATGCTACCGAAAATTCAGGGCTGCACTAGCCTTTTATTAGTTACTAACCATTACTATCTGAAACCATGGACATAGAGACAAAGCTTACGCTGATAAGGTCCGAGCCGCTCGAGGAGGTCGTCACTGAGGACGAGCTCAGGAAGCTACTTGAGACAAAGAGCCGTCCTACCCATTACATCGGATTCGAGATAAGCGGGATGCCGCACATTGGGCATGTCCTTGTTGCCGGAAAGAAGATCAACGACCTTGACAAGGCCGGAATAAAGACGCAGATCCTGCTTGCGGACTGGCATACCGTGGCAAACAACAAGCTCGGCGGCGACTGGGAGAAGATCGTGAAGGTTGCCGGGTTCTACAAGAGGCTATTCAACGTAGTCTGCCCCAACACGAAGGTCGTTCTCGGATCGGACCTCTACAAGGGGAATGACGAGTACTGGAAGCTCGTGATAAGGATGGCAAGGAAGGTGACCATCGCAAGGGCCACAAGGACGCTCATAATACAGGGCAGGAGCGAGAAGGACACGCTCCACGTCTCGCAGTACATATACCCGATAATGCAGGCTCTGGACATACACGCAATGGGGGCCGATATACCGCACGCAGGAATGGACCAGAGGAGGATACACATGCTGGCAAAGGAGCTCTTCCATGAGATGAACCTAGGCGAGATAGTTCCCCTACACCACCACCTGCTTGCAAGCCTCGCCGAACCGCCAAAGATAACCGACGGAGCTGAGAAGGAGGAGATAGTAGCCGCGATGAAGATGAGCAAGTCGAAGCCAGGGTCCGCAATACCGATCCTCGCAACCGACGAGGAAGTCAAGGCAACTTTGAAGCACGCGTGGTGCCCTGACGGAGTTGTAGAGAACAACCCCATACTGGAACTCTGTAAGTATGTGTTATTCCCGATAAACAATAGATTTAAGGTAGAGAGGAGCGAGAAGTACGGAGGCGACGTAGAGTTTGCCTCGTACAGAGAGCTCGAGGATGCATTTGCCGGGAAGAAGCTTCATCCGATGGATCTCAAGAACAGCGTCGGTTCTGGGATATCAAGACTGCTCAACCCGATAAGAGACTCACTAGGAAAGGAGAAGGACGAGATACTCAAGCTCATCGGATAGGTCTCTTGAGTTAGCAGGTTGTGCTGTCCAATACGTATATAAATTTATATTTATAACTGGGTTATAAAGAAAAGGCCGTGTTCCAATCTCAAGAACTTTTGTGAAATGAACTGAGATCAAGTAATCAGGACTATTAATCGACCTCCAATGTGAAATAATGATAAACTCTTACTTAACTATCGCACTCTCGGTAGTAATGGGGCTCTCTGTCTTCCTCTCTATGCCGATAGTCTTCCGCAAGAACATCAGTCTCAGGCGTATGCTCTTCTACAATGCCTTTGCAGTAGGCATTCTCGTCTTTCTGCTGATCGATATATATGGCGATGTTGCTGGAATATTCGGAAACGCAACCATAACATCGCCAATCGAGATACTGTTCATCGTTAGTTTCGCGCTCTCCTTCCTATTCTTCATACTGCCAAAGGGCAGCAGAGATCCTGAAGAGAATCCGAAGAGGACATCGGTCCTTGCCGCAATAGGGATAGGCTTCCAGAATCTCACCGAGGGTCTTGTCTTCGGTTCTGCCGGCGCCGCAGGTCTTTTGCCAATATACACTCTCTCCGTAGTGGGATTCACGCTTCAGAACGTCACTGAAGGGTTTCCAATAGCGATGCCACTTGTCGGGTCAAGGCAGAAGATGGAGAAGAAGTTTGTCGCAGGAGCCTTCCTCATAGGTGGTATTCCTACGATCATAGGCACACTTATCGGGCTCGTATTCTTCTCGAATATGTTCATTGTCTTCTTCGACGCTCTTGCAAGCGCAGCGATACTCTACGTTGTACTCGTGCTCTTCCACGTGAACATAGCCCGGAGCAGGGTGCAGGACAAGAAAGAGATGGACCACATGATGTGGCTGACGTATTCGGGCATACTTGTGGGTTTTGTTGCCGCATTCATTGTGAATTATCTGGTTCTTGCGTAGATATCTAGAATGCGGACTTTAGGTCTACTCGCCCTCCAATCACAATTCCGTATGCCTTTGCCCCACCCGCTGCCAATTCTAGTACGTATTTGGAAGCGAACCTTGGCCTGTACGTCTCGCATTCAAAGACCGACCTGCATGGACATGCATGTCTCTTGATATCCACAACCGCACCGTTCCTGTCAAGCCATACTATGTCTATTGGGAACTTCATGTTCTGCATCCAGATCCCCCATCTCGACTCCCTTCCAAAGATAAAGAGCATTCCTTCATCACTTCCAATGCCCTGTCTGTACATTAACCCTACTAACTGCCTCGCAAAGTTGTCGGCAATCAGGATCCTTATCGTTTTGCCCTTATACGCGATGATCTTAGATTTGAAATGAGTCATCTTGTAGAGAAGCCAGGGAAGTACCATGTTACTCCCTAGTGCTCTCGTATATCTCCGCTGCCCCCCTTAGCAGTATGTAAGTCACTAGCACCGCAACTAGTACGTATCCGATCCAGATCGGCCATCCCCAGACATAGATGAATGCCAGGTATGAGAATGTAAGGAACTTGACCACGTTTATCCCGCTTCTCCAGAGATTTGAAGAGTATACGATCTTTGCAAACCTCGTCTTCATCTTCGATGAAGTGCCTCGGGCAGCCATGAATGCATCCACAAAGGAGTGCCTTATCACGATTATTATCAGGACAAAGAGCGGTATTACATTGACGAAAGAGTAGACTATCCAGAAGACGTACTCGACCACCCTGTCTCCTGCAACGTCTATTCTCGGGCCGAACTTTGCCGACCTCGAGACCTTCTGCTTGATCTCCTTTATGCGCTTTGCGTACCTTGCATTTCCTGCTGCGGATCTTAGGTAGTAAGATAGCGAGACCTTGCGTCCGCTTGCCTCCCAGACCGCAAGATATCCGTCCGCCGCATCAAGGGCCATGGTAATGGCTATAAGGAGCATTATCAGGACCGGGTTCTGCCTGATTATGACAAGATAGGCCGCGAATATGCCAAGTGCTACCCTGAAGTACGTTGTCGCGTCTGCAGCTCTCATTCATCTCTCCGCTTTCTATTGTTATCCACATATATTTAAGAGCTTATTACTATACTCTATTTGTTGACTTGCAATTAAAGCCCGGCCCGTGTTAGCATGACTGATCTAAACAAGAACGAGGAGGAGATTCTAAGGTATTGGGTCGAGAACAAGATACCAGAGCTGGTAACCGAGAAGAACCGCGGAAAGAAGAAGTTCTACTTCCTTGACGGCCCTCCTTTTGTCAGCGGAGACCTCCACCCCGGGCAGATGTGGGTCAAGTCTATGAAGGACGTGATCCTCAGGTACAAGAGGCTGCGCGGGTTCGATGTCTACGCAAGGGCGGGGTACGACGTCCACGGCCTTCCAATAGAGAAGAAGGTCGAGGCAAACCTGAAGGTGGCGACAAAGAAGGAGATAGAGACAAAGATAGGGATCGGGGCATTCATCAGGAGCTGCAAGGAGTATGTCAGCTCTTACATGGGCAGGATGGACTCGGACTACAGGAGATTCGGGATGTCTCTGGACTTCTCGAATCCCTATGTGCCCTCAACAAAGTCCTACATGGAGATAGAGTGGCAGTTCTTCAAGAAGATATACGACAAGGGCCTTGTCTACAAACAACTGCGTGCGACAACCTACTGCAAGAGCTGCCAGACCGCGGTATCGCAGGGAAGCATGGAGCTCGAGTATAAGGAAGACAACGACCCATCCGTACTTGTCGCATTCAGGGTTAACGGGGCCATGTCGAAGTCAAAGGTAGAGATCAAGGGCGATGCATACCTGCTCATATGGACCACGACCCCATGGACACTTCCAGCGAATATGGCAGTTGCCGCAAATCCTAAGGAGCTCTACGTCATCGCAAAGATCGGTGACAAGAGACTGATATTTGCAAAGGGCAGGCAGGACTTCGTCTCAAGTGCATTAAACGAGAGCACGGTCGTAGAGAGCGAGTTTTATGGGAGCGAACTTGCGGGTCTCCAATACACAAGCCCGCTTGAGGCTGCAGTGGAGAAGCAGAAGGAGTTCAGGAAGTACCACAAGGTCGTAATGGCAGAGGAACTAGTCACAATCAGCGAGGGAAGCGGACTTGTCCATATCGCGCCTGGCCACGGGCTTGATGACTATCTTGTAGGAAAGAGGGAGAAGATACCGATATTCTCTCCGGTCGGGGAGCAGGGCGAGTACACGAGCGAGGCTGGGAAATATGCGGGCCTTATAGTCCCCGAACAGGCTAACAAGGCGGTACTGGCGGACCTGAAGGCCTCGGGATCATTACTGCATCATGCCTCGGTAACCCACAGCTATCCCCATTGCTGGAGATGCGATACAAAGCTGATATACATCGCTACGGAGCAGTGGTTCATAAACATACAGAAGGTCAAGAGACGCCTGATAAACGAGAACAGGAAGGTATCATGGCATCCGCCAGAGGCGAGCAAGTGGCAGGAGGAGATACTCCAGGGATCTCCGGACTGGACCATATCAAGGCAGAGGTACTGGGGAACCCCGATACCGATATGGATCTGCGAGTGCGGAGAACGGAAGGTGATAGGCTCACTGGTCGAGTTGCAGGAGAATGCTACAGACAGAGCCTATGTAGCATCGCTCGATGACCTGCACAGGGATAATGTTGACAGGATAAGACTGAGATGCATGGCATGCGGCAAGGAGATGAAGAGGATAAACGACGTACTTGACGTATGGTTCGACTCGAGCGTTGCCTACAGGGCCAGCCTGACGCAGGAGCAGTTCGACTCTCTCTTCCCTGTGGACTTCATCCTTGAGGGCGTAGACCAGCTCAGGGGATGGTTCTCGTACCAGCTGAAGATGGGAACCATGATCAATGGTAAGAGCCCGTTCAAGCACGTCGGGATAGATGGAATGATGCTGGGCTCTGACGGGAGGGAGATGCACAAGAAGCTCGGCAACTATGTGCCTCTTTCCGATGTCCTTAAGTCAGCTACAGCCGACTCCTTCAGGCTCTGGTGCACATCGCACGTGCCGCAACTCGACATCACGTTCAGCATCGAGAAGATAAACGATGCGAACAAGGCAGTAAGGCTTCTCTACAACATAGCAAATCTCCACAACTACTACTCTGATGCCGTCGGTTACAGATCAAAGAGACTCAAGAAGTCATTCAAGATCGCGAGTCTCGATCCTGAGGAGAGATGGATATACCTGAAGATGAACTCCACAATAAAAGAGGTTACTAATTACATGGACAATTATGAGATACACAAGGGAGCAGGGGCCATAAAGGGGTTCATAATAGAGGATCTCAGCAGGTTCTACCTGCGTATGGCAAAGAAGAAGCTGCTCTACGCAGACAAGAAAAAGGCGCGACTTATTCTCGACCTGATAAACCATCTGCTCTACAAGACACTCCTGCTCATCTCTCCATACACGCCATTTGCAGCTGAGAGAATATATCTAGACAACTACGGAGAGATGAAGAGCATAACACTCGAGTCATGGCCCGGATATGACAAGAAGGCAGATGACCCGGGACTTCTGGAGGACTTCGATAGCGCTCTTGCAGCCATAACCGCTCTGCTCTACAGCAGGGAGAAGGAAGGATTGAAGCTCAGGCAGCCTCTCATGGCCGCGCATCTCGAGGTTACGGACCAGAAGTTCTACGACTCCCTCGTAAAGCTCTCGAATCTGATAGAGGACTACATAAATATCAAGAAGCTTGATGTCAAGGTGATGCAGAAGGCAGACCTTGAGGTGAGGCCGGCATTCCAGAAGCTGGGTCCGGAGTTCAAGGGAAATGCATCTGCGGTGGCTGAGGGACTGAAGAAGGCTGATCCTGATACCATGCTCAAGGAGATAGAGAAGGCGGGCCACTACCAGCTTCATACTGACAAGGGCACGTTCGCGGTTAACAATGGCCACTTCACCGTGATAAGGAAGGCGGAGAAGGAGAATGCTGTTAACTTCAAGTGCGGTATCGCCTACGTGGACAAGGAGATAAGCAAGGAGCTTCGGGAGGAGGCGATAACGAGGGAGTTTGAGAGGGGCGTGCAACTTGCAAGAAAAGGTCTTCTTCTTAAGAAGTCGGACAAGATAACACTCCTCTACCAATCGCCGCCAGACATCTCATCTATAATAGGCGCCAACTGCAAGAAGATATCAGAAGATGTTAACGCGGTAGAGGTAAAAGAAGGTACGGATCCGCAGGCCCAGGCCACGGAGCTTGAGCTGGAGGATGAAACAATCAGAATATACGTGAGGAAGGTATGATCAGCCCTGATCCTTCGACATTGACTTGAAGGCCTTTCTCCTCTTCATGACAGACCAGCAGTCCTTGCAGATCACTATCCTCTGCGTCTTGCTGACCCTCCTGGAGCTCTTGATGCAGTTGTTGCATATCTTCCTGTTGCAGTACCGGCATAGATCATGCTTATATATCTCGGCACTGCATCTCTCGCATAGCATAGGATCACAGTTATAGAATTGCTTTCCATTTGGTAGGGCAAGATATAAAAATCATCTGTTGTCAGCCGTTTTGACCCCAATCCAGAAAAGGATATATAGCTGATCCGTCAAAGGAAGTACATGATGCAGGATTCCATACTGGTTTTTGATTTCGGGGGTCAATACTGCCACCTGATAGCCAGGAGGGTAAGGGAGAGCAATGTATATTCCGAGATCGTCTCAGGAGAGATATCAAAGCAGGAACTGAACGGGATACGGTCCAGGCTTAACGTCAAGGGCATAATACTCTCTGGCGGACCCTCAAGCATATATGAGAAGGGAGCGCCGCGGCTTGACAGGGGAGTAATAGAGAGCGGGATACCAATACTCGGAATATGCTATGGACATCAACTGCTCGCCAGCTCCATGTCCGGAAGGGTCGTTCCGGCCAAGAAGATGGAGTACGGGATTGCTCAGGCGAACGTCAATAGCAGATCGGATCTCTTTAAGGGATCGAGAGGGAAGGAACAGGTCTGGATGAGCCACGGTGATACCGTCATCAAGGCCCCAAAGAGTGCCAAGATACTTGCATCGACCCCTAACTGTCCGGTCGCGGCCTTTGGTGATGAGAAGGGTAAGATTTATGGCGTACAGTGGCATCCGGAGGTCATGCACACGCCGAATGGAGGGCTGATACTGAACAACTTCATCTTTGGAATCTGTCATGTAAAACGCGACTGGAACGTCACCAATGACTTAGGCAGGTACGTGAACGAGATAACGGAGCGCATAGGAAACAATAAGGCGATAATAGCATTGAGCGGCGGCATAGACTCTACAACTGCAGGAGCAATTGCAGCGAAGGCAATGGGGAAGAACCTGACAGCGGTGTTCGTCGATCACGGATTCATGAGGGAAGGCGAGTCCGATCAGATAACCGCAATAGCCAAAAAGCTCGGAATGAGATTCATCCGCGTTGAGGCAAAGTCAAGATTCATGAGACACCTGAAGGGGGTAAGCGATCCGGAGCAGAAGAGAAAGATAATAGGGAGGGAGTTCATAAGGGTCTTCGAGGAGGAGGCAAGAAAGTCAGGAGCAGACTATCTCATACAGGGAACCATATACCCTGACAGGATAGAGTCGGGGCACTCGAAGAGATCCAAGGTGATAAAGACGCACCATAATGTGGGGGGGCTCCCTGTGGACATCAAGTTCAAGGGTGTTGTGGAACCATTGAGAGATCTGTATAAGGACGAAGTAAGGGCTGTAGCTGCCAAACTCGGTCTCCCAACAGCGATGATCAGGAGACAGCCGTTTCCGGGCCCAGGCCTTGCCGTAAGGATAATCAGCGATATAGACGAGAAGAAACTCGACATAGTAAGGAAGGCAGACCACATAGTTACCGAAGAATTGGAGAGGTCCGAGATGAAAGAACTGCCTTGGCAGTATTTTGCGGTGCTAACAGATACGATGAGTACAGGGGTAAAAGGAGACTCCAGGTCGTACGGATCGGTAATCGCAATAAGGGCAATAGGAAGCAAGGATGCGATGACAGCAAGCTTCTCTAAGATTCCTTACGACGTCCTTGAGAGGATCTCGACGAGAATAACGAACGAGATAAGCGATGTGGTGAGAGTGGTCTACGACGTTACCAACAAGCCACCATCCACAATAGAATGGGAATGACCGCATTCTTATGAATGTTTATATACTTCCTCGGAATACATATCTACAACCAGCTTGATCCTATGGTTGCACTCATATCTGAGCTAGAAGCTGACGGACTAGTTATGCCTGATTACGGCGAGTCAGTCCTGGAACTCTCTAGGCAGTTGGACAGGGGCAGCGGCGATCTTATCGGTGACAACCAGAAGAAAGTATTTATGCTGATTGATGGCCTCGGATACAACCTGATCAAGGGGATAATGGACAGAGGCGAAGTGAAGTCAGAGCTGCTCTCCAAGTCCACGATGAAGAGGATAACATCGGTCTTTCCAACCATAACGCCGAACGTCCTCTCAAGCGTGTACAGCGGCATGACGCCAGCGGAACACGGCGTACTCGGCATGGAGATGCCGTTGAAGGGGGCCGGAAGCATAGTTAATGTGTTCAAATGGATTCCTATGTTCAAGCCAGATGCAAAGATGAACATAGATCCGTGCGAACTGTTTCCCAGATCGCAGATTATCGAGAGGCTGGCCTCAAAGAAGAACCTCGCGTCGCTTTGTGATGAACAATTTATAAACAGCCCAGTAACAAAGGCTATAATGAGCTGCGAGCGCATTCTATTCATCTCATTCGACGACATGCTTGTAAAACTCAGCAGGCTGACGGATGAAGGGAAGCATGATTACATATACGTCTATTACGATACGGTTGACCACATGTCACATGAATACTCACCGGGCTCAAAAGAGGTCGAGGAGAAGATAAAGGGCATGTTACTCTCAATTGACAGGATACTGCTAAAGTCTCTCAAGAAAAACGGCTACGACCTTGTAATAACTGCAGATCACGGACAGACTGTGGTTACGGAGAAGGAGATGATACGCATAGGTCCGAAGAGCGAGATAATGAAATTCCTCTCGATGCCGCCGTGGTGCGAGAAGAGAGTCAGGGTTGCCGATGTCCTTCCGGGCAAGGAGAAGCAATTTGAGGACTGCTTTGCAAAGACCTACGGCAAGTACGGATACCTTATAGAGTCGGAAGAGGCGATACGATCAGGAATATTCGGTGCAAATACGGTTCCGGAAGATCGTAGGCACCTGTTCGGAACCCATATAATGCTCTCGAAGTTGAACTACGCGTTCATGTTCGACTATCTCGGACTTAACCAGCGGGTTAGGCCCGTATCGGGACAGCATGGAGGTCTCTCATCCAATGAGATGTACATACCTGCCATTCTCTACTAGACTCATACGATCCGTTTTCTGGACCCCATTCCCCTCATGATTCCAGTAAGCTCCGAGTGATCTACGGCCCCGTTGCCATTCAATCCCTTTATCAGGCTAGGTATTATGTTATAGAAACTGTCGGAATGCCTGGTCTGCTGCTGGCGCTGGTCTATCTCGGTGAGTTTCGCTGTGATCTCCGCCTTCCCCAACTCGCTTCCGGCAATCAACAGTGCTATCGCAAAGTTGTACTGTTCATCGTTTAGCGGCCTGAGACCGTCTAGATTCTGCATCCTTCCGCTCTTCAGGTCATTTGCGTAGACAAGTGCCAGGGCGACGTTCTCAGTCGTGCTCTTTCGGTCTTCAAAATCAAGGCCATAAGCGGACTTCAGATATGCAAATCCCCTCTCCCGGCCGACCAAGTATGTTGCAAAGGTCTTATCGGTCTGATCATAGCTCCCCGATCCTAAGACATCCTCAAGGAAGGGAATGTAGAGAGCATTTATCTCGGTCTTGTTGCTGAGCTCCCCGAGCACCACCTTTCTTGCAAAGTCGTCATCCTTCATCATCTTTATCAGGCTCTCTACAATCTCGTCAGAAGAGTTGATCTTCTCAGTCCTGCTTATCTCCTCAAGCGTTGCCTTCTTCAGTTCGTTCGGCTCATTCTTCAATCTTCTCTCAATAATATCTATAACATCGTCTGCAGATCCGTAGGCAACTGCCGCATGGTATCCCCTGACCCTCAGGTTCTTGTCCTCGTTGTCGAGCAGTGCCCTGATCGTCTCTACCGCATCAGGAGAGTCTATATTCCTGAGGTATACGCCTATCGAGAGGTTTATTGCAGAATTTTCATGCCTATCGAATAGCTGCGACATGAGCTCGTGCTCCACGACGTTCTTCTTGCCCAGTACGCCTATCGCCGCGGTCTTGCTATATCCTCCGGCGGCAAAAGCGACCCTCTTTATATTGTCGCGGTACTTCTCGAAGTCGATGGCCTCCATTGCAAAGACTGCAACTGCCCTTATCTTGTCATCGCCGTTGTTGAGCGCATCCAACAGTATCTGGCTGTCTATGCCGCTTCTCCTTGAGAGCCATAGCGCCGCGCAGACTGCGGGTCCCCACTCGGATCTTCCGCCCCAGTAGAGCTTGTTTATGCTAACCTTCAATGCACCCCTCTCGATCTCCCCGGCATGCCAGAGCATCGTGTCCCTAAGTTCTATCGCATATGGATTGTCTGTCTTAACCGCTTTCAGGTGGTCCGCCAATTCATGGATCTTCTTTCCGCCTGCAAGCGATGCCAGCATCCATGATATGTACGGGCCCCTCTGGCCGGAGAACGAGAAGATATCGATGCCAATCTCATTCGCATCCTTGTCCTTCGGGTCGCTTGTGACTATCATCTGGTTCAGGCCGTGCTCAAGCAGGTACGTGTTTGTTATTATTCTTCCCGTTCTCCCATTTCCTTCATCGAAGGGATGGAGTCTTATAAACTTGAGGAAGAAGTCTGCCGCATTTACTATCGCTTCGGAGTCGGTATTGACCTCCCTGTTGAGTATTCCCGCAACCTCTTCGAGCCTGGACTTTACCTCAGTCTCCGGGGGTGATATGAAGAGTCCGGATCTGCCGACCTTTACGCGCCATTCCCTGAAACTGTCGTGTGAGTACATTCCAACGGCGCCCTCCAGCTCCCTGTTCCTTGCCTCAAGGAGCTGATCCGCGCCGATCTTCTGGTCATAAAATTTGCTCATGTAATCTGCGAGATCGCTTATGTTGAGGAGTTGTATGTAGTCTTGGAGTTCGCTGTCCTTCCTGTCAACATGCCCGTTTGAGAGCATGAACCTTGCGGTGTAACCCTGTGAGTCTGGCTTCGAGTAGAATATGGACTTGAATATGGCATCGTTTATGAGCGATAGCCTATCTCTGGCAGCAAGGTCAGTGATCCTTAAGTGATCTACGATGCCCAGCTCGTCTATAGCCCTGGCGTACTCGATTAGGGTACTGTCCACTTCCTCACCTCCTTGGCCTTGAAGACCTGCCCAAAATGGGCCTAAACAAAGACGTATGGTATCTGGGTACGGCTCTATATAAAGCTTTCTTAGAGTTTTGGTACATGTTTAGCTCTGGCATGGGTTCGAGATTAACATCCTCATGGGTTCTACCTGCACATCGAGACCCTGCAGTTGCCATGTTGCAAACAAGGATGCAAGTCTCTCGTAATATGTGGGTCCTTCCTTTGACCTGAATGCACCAATGATCTTCCTGTAGATGACCGACTCCCCTAATTCCTGTTCCGAAAGGTTGTTGGTCAGCTCTATGCCCGGATACCTTATGGATCTGCACTCCTTATCATACCACTCCGTCGTATATCCCACAATCAGGATAGAAATAGTATTCGCTTTTAGACGTTTACATTGGTTTAGTTAAACATGTACGAATTTTGCGAAAAGCGTAATCGTTGATGCTCTCTCACTACTAGGTCATCTGCCGGTGAGATGTTTTGCAAGGTCTGCGAGATTCTTGAACATTAAGTCGGGTTTCTCCGCCTCAAGGTGCGCGATTATTCCCATCCCCCCCTCCAGGAGCACTATCGACTTGCACCCGGCGTCCTTAGCCGCCTGTATGTCAACTATGGTGTCTCCGACATATGCAGTATTAGAGAGGTTGATGCCAAGGGACTTTGCGACAAGCAGTATTCCTTCCCCTGACGGCTTCTTGTTCTTGACGGTCTCTATCGATGCAACCTCATCGAATTTTTCGAGATACGGTATGTCCCTCTTTATCGACCTTATGCTTGCGTTTGAGAATATCGCCACCTTGTATCCCTTCTTCTTGAGTAGCTCCATGTGCGCCTCCGAATTGGGATAGATCTTCATCAGCCTCTTGGCATCATCGGAGTTTATGAACGAGTAATAGACATTCTGCAGCCTTTCGAGTATGCTTGCGTCGTCATCACTGCTGTGCTTAGCGACTACCTGGTCAATAATCGCCTCGGCATCGATCTTGTAGATAATCTCCTTAAGATCGGTCTTTGATCTTAGAAGGGAGAGCAGCGCAAGCAGGCAGCGGTTTCTGTCGTTGTACTTTCCAAGGCCCAAAAGGAAGTGGGCCTCCCTCTCCTCTATGCCAAAATCGAACCCCTCGCTCTCAAAGGCCCTCCTGAAACCCTCGGTGACGACCTTTGTAGAGTCCCTGAAGACCCCGTCCATGTCGAATACCAATAGGCTAACATTCTGTAAGGGCATCGTATAACCAAGATCTTTTCTCATTGCCAGTATATATATTTTCCCTATTCTGAGGCTTCAATGTCTTGTCCCGAAATAAGTTCCTCTCGTCAAGGAAGTATGTCACCATAAACGAATATTTCCATGATAGAGACATACAGATCATGAGAAAACTGAACAACAAGGGGCTAAGATGGATAATACGGGAGATGAGGAAAGGAGAACAGTCAACGTACAGAATTGCCCGTCAACAAGGCATAGCTCCCAGGTATGCAAGGATGTTGAACAGGAGGTACAAGGATACTCCAGGATATCTCATCGAACAGCTCCATATCCGGAAATGTGGCAGGAAGCCTGCCCCACTGGCAGAATACGGGGAGGGACAGATTATGTCGATGAAGGGAAGATATAAGGATTTTGGGGCGCCGAGACTGGAACGACTACTCAAACGTGACGACATATCGATTTTTCACAACAAGATCCACAGATACCTCAAATGGAAGGGTCTTGCCAATACGGAGCCTAAGAAGGGCAGGAGAAGGAAGTGGATCAGATACGAGAGAAAACATTCGAATTCTCTGTGGCACACCAGTTGGCATGAAACCAAGTTGGGTCAACTTATCGCATATCTTGACGATGCATCACGATACATCATTGCATATGGTATATTCAAGAATGCAACCACAGAAAACGCACTCAGGGTGTTCAACGAGGCGCTGAGGAGATACGGATCCCCAAAGCATCTCTTGACAGACCACGGATCCCAGTTCTGCAAAGATAAAAACAATAATTACAGATTCAGGAACGAGGTACAGGCAAACGGAACTGAGTTGATACTTGCAAGAGTAAAACATCCGCAGACCAATGGAAAACAGGAGAAGTTCCACCATACCTTCGAGAGATTGCTGCGTTACTATAACACTCCGAAAGAGGCCATATCCTATTACAATTTCCAGAGGCCACATATGTCGTTGGAGAAGGACGGAACACCGATCACCCCATACGAAGCGTTTGTATTGAAGGGCGGAAGACCCGACAAGAGGTTTTTAAACGAAAAGACCCAAACAATTTTATCGAGAGGAACATAATTCAGGACTACACATATAATTTACCACAAGATAACCGCCTGCCGAACAAAGTCTGAACCAGAGCCAATATCTTCTTCCGGTCTTTAGCGATTCGAATACTATATAATACTATATTCTAGGATCTTAGAGCCTTCCTAGCTACGGCTTTTAAAGCAACGAACTTAGCGAACTCTTCATCCCCCTTTTTAACTACCTCAAACTTCAGCCCAGAATTATACCATCCACGTCTTGGTGTACCTCCGTTCATGCCGTAGTTATACTTTCCCATCTCCGAAATTACGAGATAATCGCCTGCTTTTCCTGAAACAAGCTCCTTTCCTCTTGTATCGACTACAACGAAGTCTTCAGTCATCTCCTGCGCCCTCCAAGTTGTATCTAGTGATCTGCCTCTGCCGCCACCACTTCTGTGCACATTACCGCTCCTGCCCGGCCTCACGAAAAAGTAGTGATAGCCATGGCTGACCATTCGTATATTCTTCCTATTCATCTCTCCACCCAGTATAAACTTGGAAATTACAGACAATCAATCAGCGTAGACTACCCTCCACGAGTTCTCGCCGTCAGGTATCAATTTGACGGGCCTCTTGTCGTCCTCAGTCGGCACGCACTCCTTTATCCTGCATCCGAATACCCTGTTCCATATTGTCATTTTATCCCACCTGTATTTTCAGCAGAAGATCAGCGTGAACATTCCTTCCTTTCCCATGTAGTCCGAGTGTCCAGTCTTACCCTTGTGCCTTGATACGTCGAGTCCGTATTCAAGGACCATTCCGCAGCTCTGGCACGTTGCATCGACCTTTTCGCCATGTTCAAGTCTCTCGCTGCACCACATTGGATCATCCGGCAAGCATAAGGGTTGACGGGCCGGGAGAAGGAACCGGTTCTGCTAGTTGGGGTTGTAATGGGGTTCAGTCTAGCCACAGAATTAGATACAGTATCAATCTGGTTTCCCGACTCCATGCATCCCAGCCCGTGACAATATTATGAACGACCTTGTATATATTGATACTGTGGAGTTTGCTACCCATTCGGCAATAAGTAATCATAATACTCCTAATATTTTAATAATTTAATCACTCTACGTACAATGAAGCTATCATACTACTTTATAAAATTGTTTTTCCATTGTCAACCATGCGCGCCGAAGCGAGGATAGAAGAAAGGATCCTTACTGCATTAAGCATGAACGGGAGGGCTCCTGCCAGGCTTGTGGGCAAGATTGTGGGCATCTCCTCGCAGAAAGCGTACAGAAGGATACGCAACCTTGAGGATAAGTACAAAATAAGGTACCTTGCAGAAACGGATCTCGAGGGCCTTGGATATCTCAAGTTCGTTATACTGATAAAGTTTCTTAGGGAGATTCCTCGGTCCGACGACTTGGGTAGGATCTTGGAAACAGAGGCAAGGATACAATATGCTGCGGTGCTGCGCGGCGGCGATTACGACCTTATGCTATACGTCATGGCAGAGAGCAATAGGGAGATAGGGCTTGTCAGCGCCAGACTTAGAAGAAACACATTGCTGCTCAAGTATCCTGCTGAGTGGTACACTACCCCCTTCTATGAGCACTACGGATTCATGCCGCTGAGGGACGAGTTTATCGATACTCTGAAGGACAAGATAATTGACAGGGCCAGCGCCAGATCCTATCAAGCAACAAAGGAGAAGAAGAAGCAGATGATGCAGAGGGAGTTTGCGATCCTGCGCGAGCTGAACGGCAACGGCTCGGCGGACCTAATGGATGTAGACAGGAAATACGGATTCGATACCGGGAGGGCCCAGTATGCATATTACAAGCTTATAGAGAGCGGCATCCTAAAACGTGTCACCATATCGCTGCAGAATCTGCCCGTCAGGTACATGGCTGCGATCTTCATAAAGGTAACCGACATGGAGCTTTATTACGGGACTAGGGACAGTCTGCTTATGGACATAGTGGGCAGATCTGACACTCCTGTCAACAAGTACGCACTGGCAGGCGACATTGCAACTCCTTTCGGCGTGCTGATGCTCATGCCGGTTTTCGGTGAACGTGATCTCGACGACACCATACGAATGCTGAGCGAGGCAAAGGGCATGACCATAAAGAGTGCGATAATAACCACCACGCTGGTGGGAGGCCTCTGCTTCAGAAGATTTGACAGTGCATACTCCAAACAGGTCGAGGTCATGCATAGCGAGTTTGGAATGAGGCTGCCAGGTAAGACTGTTTATCAGGAAAAGCAGCAGACACACGGGAGAAGTTCAGGATCGGCAGTAATAGACTTTGGGGATCTTGATTAATCCTCTCTTGTTATGGCATACACTGGTCTCCGCCCATTCTCTTCACCTATGCTTAATTCACTAAATAATAGCCATGTTTATCCTTTTAAATATTCGCTCTAACTCTTGGCAGTAAGATTTCTTAGGAAGTGGGTGGTTTGGAGGGCGAAAGAAACCCTCGCCATTTATGGCGACTGGATGAATTGAACCCTCCAACACAGTGCAAATAAACGTCTTCTCTTTGATAAATTCTCAGTGGCAGCAGTG
>JAJYXH010000048.1 GCA_021791075.1 Microcaldota archaeon | reverse complement strand
TCTATTCCTTATGTTTTTCTTCTTCCTGATGTTAGATTCAAACGCGGAGAATAGGAACTCGAGTTCCTTCCTGTTCGGTCTCTCCCTCTCGCGACCCCTATCAAGGGATCCGAAGTCCTCGGGTCTGAATGAGTAGAGCAGTATTGCGAGCGCGTGCGAGACGTTCAGAACAGGATAATCCGGATTTGCGCTTATGTGAAGGACCATGTCGCACTTCTCCAACTCGCCCACGCTGAGTCCGGTTCCCTCACGCCCTATGACCAGGCCTACCTTACTGTCCTTCCCAAGCCTCATGCTCCTTATCCTCCCGATCCCATCGTCGAGCGTGTATAGCCTCCTGAATCCCTTTCTCGCCTTCTCGGTGACCCCCGTGGTCCCGACAACGATCTCGCAGTCGCTTATGGCCTTCTCGAACGTCTCATAGGTCCTCGCCCCGGAGAGCAGGTCGTGAGCATGCTTCGAGTACATCATCGCTCTGCCTCCGTCAAGCTTCGTGTGTGGGTTGACAAAGTTGAGCCTGCTGATCCCGAAGTTCTTAGAGATCCTGGCTATGTACCCAAGGTTGATCTGGTATCTAGGCTCGACTATTATGACCTTGAGCATCATGCAATCACGAAGATCAGGATAAGGGATGTGACGTTTACTAGTATATGGGCGATGATCGATGGATAAAGCGAGCCTGTCTTTTTAAACACGTACCCGCTGACGAGCCCGAAGATGAGCGCAGCGATCACCTCTATCCCAAAAGAGGAGTTGTAGCTCAGGTGGCCGAGCGCAAAGAGTATCGAGCTTGCGACTATGCCTATCCTTGGAACAAGAAAGCCCCTGAAGAGTATCTCCTCGTTTATCGGGGCTATTATCGCAATAAAGACGTAGAACCAGAGCGGCGACGATGCGAGGGAGGTTGCCACGTTGCTGTTTATTGATATACCAGTTGCGGCGCCCAATGCGGTTACCATGAGCTCGAGCAGAGCGACTATGGCGAAGAGCAGCAGGCCTATCGCAATCTTCATGGGAGAGACCGAGCTCTTTCCAAGTCCTAGGCCTGAGATAATCTTCGCAAGCTTCTCCCTCTTGTACAGATAGAGATAGTAGAATACTGAGAGCGAGAAGGACATCGAGAGCAGCGCGCTCAGCTCCGCGCCGAATGCGATGCTGCTCAGGTGGCCTGAGGAGTATAGCAGCTCGGTGAGGCCGTTGAACAGGAGGTTGAGGACTATGAATATCAGGAGAAACGCGATAATGCCTCCCGATCTCTCCTTCCAGAGATCCTTATCCGCGACTTTGGCTCTCAAGAGGCTCGCCATCACTTGCCCTGCTGCTTCAGCTCCGTGTAGCCGCACTTTCCGCAGGCGTACCTGTTCTTGTGGTCCGCCATCCTGCATCCGCACTTGGAGCAGAACTTTGCTGCTGGCTTGTAGGCCTTTATCGACTTCTTCTTTGCCTGAGCTGCTGGTTTATCTGCCATCTATAAACACCTACTTCTTCTCCTCTTTCTTCTTCTGATCTGCAGGCGTTGCCGCGGCAGGGGCCGGAGCTCCGCCCGCCTTCTCCTTCTTCCTCTTAGCGAACTTGTCCATGGACTCCTTGCTCTTGTACGAGTGCGCTATTATCTCGCTCTCCCGCATGCCGTAGCCCTGGTCTATCCTTATTATGTCGAAGGTGTCCGGGCTCAGGTTGAGCTTCTTGCAGACGCTCTCCCTTATCTCGTCCCTCGTGGGCGTCTTTCCCTCGTACACGGCGCGTATCCTGAGCTCGCGCCTGTCGAAGAGCTTGTTCTCGTTATCATCAAGTACGCTTACATCCATTATACTCCTCCCGTTACTCTCGCTATGGCCCTCTTGCCCATGCTCTCTATTATCTCTACTTCTGCCCCTGCCTTTATCGAGCTCTTCATGTCTTCCGGTATCAGCACGTCGAAGGTCTCGTACGTCTCCAGGTCCATCAGCTGCGCCGATGTCTCGGTTACCGAGACGACCTGGGCCTTCTTCTTGTTTATGATCGGGACCTCCACATCAGCATGGCTCGGAGCCAGCATCGTCCTCTTCTGCCCGTCGAAGACGCCAATAGCCGTGACCCTTACCTTCGCAGCGCCGTGCTTTCCAGGTGCGGAGAACTCGAGATCGACGACCCTGCACGGGATCCCGTCGATCAGAAGGAACCTCCCCGGCTTTATGTCCTTCATCGAAGAGTACATTATGTCTTCTGGCATCTGATCCTCCGCAAATTAGAGATAAATCTCACAATACTATGAATGGAAATAAATATAAAGGTGTGCAGACGCAGATCCGACTCGGGCTAGCCCTAAATGGAAGTAAAGGGGTTCGGGATTCAGTCAGGCTCTTCAGTATAGCCTGTCCATCGACTCGATCGCCATCGCAGATCCGGTCTCCTTCTCTCTCTTTACTCCGAACTTTGCCTTGACTCCGGTTATCACGGACATGACCCGTATCTGGTCTCCCATCTCGGGGTTCATCCTCGCTCCGAAGATGACGTTTGCGTCAGGCGCGAGAAGGTCTGTTACGCCCTCTCCTATCCTTGTCGCATCGCTTATCGTGAGATTGGACCCTCCTACCACGTGTATGAGGCCCCCCTTCGCACCCTCGTAATCCACGTTGAGCAGCGGGTGCGTCCTTGTAGACCTTATAGCCTGCTCGACCCTGTCGTGGCCGCTTCCCATCCCGAGGCTTATGACCGCAGTGCCCGTGTCCTTTACCACGTTCCTAAGGTCGGCGAAGTCCAGGTTTATCAGGCTCGGAAGCGTTATCGTGTCGGAGATGCCCTTCACGGCATTGCCTGTTATGTTGTCAACGAGCTCGAATGCCCTCTCTATCGGAAGGTTGGGAACGTATGAGAGAAGCTGGTCGTTCTCTATGACTATCGTGCAGTCCGCCTGCTTCTGCAGGTGCTCCAGACCCCACTCGGCCTTCAGCTTCCTTGACCTCTCGAGTGCGAATGGGAAGGTAACTGTCGCTATGACGGTTGCTCCTAGCTCCCTTGCCACGTTGGCCACCGTGGGCGCTGCTCCTGTTCCGGTTCCGCCTCCCATACCCGCAGCTACGAAGACAAGGTTGTAGCCCTCAAGCGCCGCCTCGAGCTCCCTTCTCGACATGTCGGCGCACTTCGCGGCGACCTCCGGGAACCCTCCCGCACCAAGCCCCTGCGTTATCTCCTTTCCTATAAGTATCTTCTTGTGTGACTTTATCATGTTCAAGTGACCCATGTCCGTATTTACCGCTATAGTCGTCGCACTCTTTATGTTGTGCGAAAAGAGCCTGTTCACTAGGTTGCTTCCCTGCCCACCGACGCCCACCACCGCTATTTTTGGCGAAAAGGCATCATAGTCAAACTGATTTTCTCCCATTTTTGGTCACCGATTAAATATAAAGGCAGCGAAAAAAGAAAGCTGCCTAAAACAAAGTTGTTGATCTTTACCTATATCGCTTCAAGTCCGCTGTAGGTGCTCTCCTTAGGCTCCTCGAACTTGCCGACAATGCTGGATCCCTTGACACCAGTCACTATGGCCACTATCTCTATCTGCCCCTCGTATCCAGGGATGATTCTCGCTCCCCACTTTACGTTGGCCTTTGGATCCATGCGCTCCGTTATCACTTCCCCGGCCTTGATCGCATCTCCGAGTGTCAGGTCGGATGCTCCGGATATGTGGATAAGTGCGCCCTTAGCGTTCTCGAAGTCCACGTCAAGAAGCTTGTTCTTCAAGACAGCCTCTGCGGCGGCCTGCACCTTCTCGTTGCCCTTTCCCGTACCAACCGAGATGAATCCCACGTCTCCGCTTCCCATTATCGAGCGGACATCTGCGAAGTCAATGTTGATCAAGCTTGGCTGCGTGATAGTCCAGACAAGTCCTCCTATCGCCTTTGCGAGTATGTCGTCTGCTACCGCAAACGCCTCGTTCATAGGCAGGTTAGGCACTAGCTTTACTAGCCTGTTGTTGTCCAGTATGATCACGCTGTCAGAGTACTTCCTGAGCTTCTGGATACCCTCCTCTGCCTTGACCTTTCTTACCCTCTCAAGGTCGAATGGATAGGTTACCATTGAAACCACTATCGCGCCCTGCTCCTTCGCAATCTGCGCAACTACCGGCATCGCTCCGGTACCGGTTCCTCCTCCCATACCTGCGCACAGGAAGACAAGCTGGGCACCATAGAGCACTTCCTCGAGCTGCTGCCTGTCCACTTCCGCGGACTTTGCTCCTATGTCTGGAGCGCCTCCAGCACCGAGCCCTCTTGTTATGCTCTTACCGATGAGGATCTTCTTGATCCTGTCATCGATTATCTTGAAGTGTGTTACGTCCGTGTTGAGGGCAACGAGATCCGTGCCCTTGACGCCTACCTTCAAAAGTCTGTTTACTGTATTGTTGCCGCCGCCTCCGACTCCGATTGTTACTATCTTTATCTGCGGTGAGGTTGCCGCATCGTCGCTCTTTCCTCCTAATAATTCGTTGGTGAAATCTACCATACCGATCGCCTGAACTGAATACAATCAATAGATTTAAATACCTTGTGCACAGCGCCGTGTTAGCGGAATGCGCACAATATAGTAAAAATAAGGCGTAAGCAAGAGGTATTTAACTGACTAAACCAGCATAAAGACATCCTCAATGGGTTTTGAAATGAAGAGTTCGAATATGAAGAAACGGCTTCTAAGAAAGGGGCTAACGGAGTTCCAGGCAGACGTGCTTATAAAGGTGATGGGCATACCAAGAGGAGAGACGAGGACCTACAAGCAAGTTGCAGCTATGGCCGGAAGGCCACATGCATATCGTGCGGTCGGAACAGCACTGAGACTAAATCCGTTTGCACCGACGATACCATGCCATCGTGTCATAAAGAGCAACGGCGATATCGGAAATTATTCTGCTCCAGGTGGCAGGAGAAAGAAGATCGAGATGCTGGAGGCCGAGAAGGCTATATGACTAGGCGTCCTCTACCTTTATCCTCTTCTGCTGGCCGTACATCTCGATTATCTCTTTCGTTGTCGTCGCTTCATCTGCACTCTTATCCCCTCTCACCCCGTCGCTTACTATTCTCGGGAATCTCAGCGCGTAGCCTGTGTCGTTGGAGTCCCTTCCGCACGTATGCATCGGCGATCTCGTTATCTCGTCGGCCCTTACCTCGACGACATACTTCGGCTCCACCCAGAAGTCCGGGGTCACGAGCGAGTCTACCCTTGCGGGTTTGTGCGGGACCTTTATCTTGTCGAGTATCTTCTTGAAGTTCTTCATCTGCTCCTCGCTGAACCCCGTCCCTATCCTAGTTACCGTCTCGAACATGTCCCGCTTCTCGTTGTACGCAGCGGCAAGAAGCCCTCCGAACCCAAATTCGGTCCTCTGGCCTCTCCCTATATAGTATCCAACTATTGCGAGGTCCACCGTGTCGGAGAGCTCGCCCTTGTAGCTTCTCTTCAATTTTATCCAGCTGAACTTCCTTGCGCCTGCAACGTAAGGCGAGTTAAGCTCCTTTGCCACTATTCCCTCGAGTCCCTCCTCTATCTGCTCCTCAAAATATTTCTCAAGGTCCCTGGGTTTGTCGACTATTATCCTTCCCGAAGTGAGTATCGTCCCCTCCTTCTTTAATATCGACTCGAGCTTCTCCCTTCTCTCCTCATACGGTTTGTTAAGGTAGTCTTCGCCGTCGAGAAACATGAGATCGAACGCGAAGAGGTGCAGCGGCATCGACCTGCTCAACTCCTCTATCCCTGTCTTCCTCTTTCTCTGTATCGTCTCCTGGAAGGGCCTGAACTCCCTTGTTGTCTCGTCGTATGCTATCGCCTCTCCCTCAAGTATCGCTTTTTCTGCCTTTACCTCGCTCAGAGCTGCCTTGACGATCTCCGGGAGCATCGGCGTTATCTTCTCCAGGTTTCTTGAGAATATCTCGACCCTCCTCCTTCCCCTGTCGATGTGCACCTGCGCCCTCAGGCCGTCGTACTTGGACTCCACCGCGCACCTTCCGTGCATCTTCTCAAGTATCTCCTCGGCTGTCGGAAGCCTCTCGGCAAGCGCCGGCCTTACCGGACTGAATAGAGAGACCTTTAGCTTCCCGATTCCCTCCATTCCCGACTCTGTGAGTATCTCACCAACCTTTCCGAGATCGCTGCATATGTTGTAAGCGTTCTCCAGCTTTGGCTTGTTCTCCCTCGTTCCGGTCGCCTCCTTAGATAGCGCCTCGAGTATCGTCGCGTCTCCGGCCCCGAGCCTAAGCTTCCCGAGCGCAAATCTTATTATGTACCTCGCCTCGAGAGGTGACGATGCCGTAAGCAACGAGACGAGAAGGTTTCTCTTTCCCTCCTGGCTTCCAGCACCGCCCGTGTGCGCTATCTTGATCATGGTCTCGAATACGTCGACAGCCCCATGCCTCTTCGAGCCCATCCTCCTTAGCTTTGTCTTCTTCACGAGCTCCTCCGCGGCATCGCCTATGTCCCCGAGCCTCCTCGATACCGACACTACCTCCTCGTTATGATACCCTGTGGCAGTGGCGATCGCATGTTGCGCAGACTTCTCCGCCATGCCGAGATCTATTCCTTCGAAAGGAGGGCCGAGAAGCCCTTGCGTCATGTAGATCAAGGGCCGTATCTCCCCCCTCTTCGCCTTGCCGAGCATCTCCGAGAGGATGTCTATCATCGCGAGTCGCGACGAGACGTTCTCGAGCTTCTCGTAATAAGATGCAACTTCCTCGAATAGCATGCAGCCACCTCCCTTCTACAAACAGTAGATAGAGCTTGGCAGATTAAATACCTTTACCTCGTGGTTTATGCTCCGAGACCCGCTTGAAGAAAAGGCGTAAATACCAAAGCTACGATAAGGTAATGGGAGGTGATAATACGGAAGGACGCATGAGGGTGGCAAGTCCACCCGGAGGCAACGCCGGCACGGAATCGTCGCACAGGGAGAGAAGCGCACTTGGCTCTGTGGCCGTGCACGTAGCTACGTTTGGGGTCGGTGCCGGTGTGGGCGCATTCGGGACCGTATGGGCACTTGGCGGCATTGGGAATGCACTGCGTGACAAGCCCGGCACAGTCATCTTCGTCGCCGGTTCCGCCGCGGTGGCCTTGCGGAAGCTCTACGGGAAGGCCCGCGAGCAGTCGGAGCAGATAAAGACGCAGGAGCCCGATCCATTCGACAATAGGGTTGCGGTGCTCTGCCACCCGAGTTCAACAGACGAGGCTGTAGCCGAGATCATGCGGGCCGATCCTAATTTCAAGTCAAATCTGGAGGGCAACCTTAAGGAAGCCATGCTTGACGTCGCGCTTCACAAGACGAGTCTTCAGAATCATCCCAACAACAGCTACTACACGAAGGCGCTCAGCAATGCGCAGCGCGACAGCAGCAGATACGCCACGGCAATGAAGCGCATCGTCGAGTTCGAAGCAAGCGCCGACGCCAATAAAGACGAAAATAAAGCGGCGTAGCTGCCTGAACTTCCGCTAAAATCTAAGGGTACCAAAGTCTTTTTATAAATGCAAACCACAGAAAACCCATATCCTTCAGATATGGGATGAATGTGGCACATGCTGATAAATATATGGCATGCCTCGACCTTGAGGACGACAGGAGATGGCTTGAAGAGAACCTCGAGGACAGGGTATTCAGGAACTCGGGAGAAGCAGAGCGATCCCTGGGCCTGAGATAACCGAAAGGAACCCACGCATTATTTTAGTATTTCCTTTCAATTTTGTTACGGTATAATATATGGCAAGTGATGCTGTGGTTGAGTACGAAGGCCCCGATATAAAGACCTATGAGAACGTGTACGGGCCATCAGAGGATTCGTATCTTGCAGCTGAGTTCATAGCCCGGGAGATCAGGAAGCGGAGGGAGCAGGGGCTCGATGTCCTTGACATGGGCACAGGGAGCGGAATCATAGGGATCACTGTCGGGAAGGAGAAGAATGTCGGAAGCATCACGTTCTCTGACATAAATACATACGCGCTGGAACTCGCGGAGAAGAATCTCGATAGGAATAAGGAAAAGATAAGTGCAAAGTCGAGATTTGTCCTTAGCGACATGTTTGCAAGACTGGACGACAATTTCGACGTGATAATATTCAATCCTCCGTACCTGAGAAGCGAGCCATCGGGTAAAGACGGCAGGGAGTGGTGGGACGGTGGCACAGACGGCGTCGAGGTCGCGATGAGGTTTCTAGACGAAGCAATAAAACACCTCAAGCACAACGGATCCATCTTCCTAGTCCACAGTTCCCTTTCAGACATAGGGAAATTGAAGATTCATATAGAGGACCTCGGCCTGAAGGAATTGTCATCGATGTCCTCGCACTTCTTCTTTGAGACTATAACCTGCATCAGGCTCGAGCGCAATGCCCACGGCCTTTAGGGCCGGAACCATTTCCCATATTTACCCTGCTCCCGCATCAGCTCTTGAAGAATCGCCTTTTGCGAAGAGAAACGGTCCCTCGAATTTATGGCCTCGGCGACAAACATGTCCCGCAAATTTCTTAGCCTAAAGTCCAAATCCCTAGAAGTCCGCATCGACTCTAGCCTCTGCTCCACGTTGCCTGCCCCCCTGTGAAGTTCGCCTAGTATTACCGCCATGTTCCTTGCGGCGCGGATGGCAATGTATCTCTCCCAGATCGTCACTCCCTCCTCCCCCGACATCTTCTCGTCTTGGGTTATCAACTTCTCATCAGCTTTTGCGACAAGCTGCGATAGCAAGTGCTGCCTGTCTTTTATGGCCTTGACTACTTCAGCCTTCCCGGGTGACGCATTCGTATCGCTAATCTTGCCATCTATGTTCCTAGAAGAGGATGCTCATTATCTGCTTCGGACTTGAACCTGACGTTCTTCGGAACGGGCTTTCCGCATCCGCTACAATAGATGATCTTGTCCGCGGTGTACCTTCTGAAGATCCGGCTTCCGCACCCGCACACGTATTCTGATTCGGACATGGCATCACTTCTTGATCCTCAGCACTGTCCGCACCTTATCGATCGCCGCAACCGCCCTGTCGACATCCTCCTCTGTCGTGTAGAGATAGAAGCTCATCCTCGCAACCGACGGCTCGTTGAGTATCTTGTTCACCAGCGGCATCGCACAGTGGTGACCCGCCCTTATGGCGACTCCCTCGCTGTCGAAGATCGTTGCGACGTCGTGCGGATGCACCCCTTTTATGTTGAACGAGATTACTCCTCCCCTTCTATCAATATTATTTATGTCAGGTCCGTACAGTACCACTCCTTCGACGGCCCCAAGCCTCTCGAGTGCATACTTCACGATCTTTACTTCGTGTTCCCTTATCTCGCCCATTCCGACTCCGTTGAGATACTCTACCGCAGTGCCGAGACCTATTCCTCCCTCTATGTTTGACGTGCCTGCCTCGAATTTCCACGGGAGCTCATTCCAGGTCGACTCCTGGAAGTCGACGCTCCTTATCATATCCCCTCCGCCGAGGAATGGCGGCATGTTTTCCATGATGTCCTCCCTGCCGTACAGCACTCCGATGCCTGCGGGTCCAAGCATCTTGTGGCCCGAGAATGCGTAGAAGTCGCATCCGATCCCCCTCACGTCGACCTTGAAGTGCGGAGTCGACTGCGCCCCGTCTATCAGCACGGTGGCCCCGGCCTTGTGCGCCATCTCCGTTATCTTGCCCGCATCGTTTATCGAGCCGAGGACATTCGATGCGTGCGTAAATGCGACGATCGTCGGCCCTCTCCCAAGCTTCTCCTTAAGGTCATTCATGTCGATGAAGCTCTTGCTCTCATCAAGATCTGCGTAATCGAGAATCGCCCCCTTCCTCTTTGCAAGCTGCTGCCACGGAACGACGTTGCTGTGGTGCTCCATCTGGCTTATCAGTATCCTGTCCCCTTTCTTTACGTTGGCGTCTCCCCATGCCCGCGCGACGAGATTGATCGACTCCGTCGTATTCCTTGTGTAGACTATGTTCCTGTACGACTCTGCGTTTACGAAGCGCGCAACAAGATCCTTCGAGTTTGTATACGCCTCCGTGGCCCTTCTCGAGATGTCATAAAGCCCCCTGTGTATGTTTGCGTTGTACTCCTTGTAGTATCCGGATATCGCGTCTATTACCTGCCTTGGCTTCTGCGATGTAGAGGCGCTGTCAAGGTAGACGAGTCGCTTCCCGTCCGATTTTGTAGAGAGTATCGGGAAGTCCTTTCTTATCGCTTCAACATCAAAGGCCATCTACGATCACCCGAACTGGTAGCCGTTCTTCTCAATGTCCTCGATGAGCTCCTTGCCTCCCTCTCTGACTATCCTGCCATCGTGCATGATGTGGAGGAACCTCGGTTCCATGTAATTCAGTATCCTGCTGTAGTGGGTGATGAGAAGCAGACCGGCGTCTGTCTTCTTCTGGATCGCGCTTACATTCTCCGCGACAACCTTCACCGCGTCCACGTCAAGACCTGAATCCGGCTCGTCCAGTATTGCGATCTTCGGCTGCAGTATCGCCATCTGGAGTATCTCGGTCTTCTTCTTCTCTCCTCCTGAGAATCCGTGGTTGAGCGATCTTCCCATAAGATCCTCCTTTATCTTAAGCCTCTCGGAGGTCTCCTTTACCTCTCCCATGAACTCCTTGAACGACTGAGTTCTTCCGACGGCGCCCCTCGCCGTGTTGAGAAAGTTCATCATGCCCAGTCCCTCGATCTCAGTCGGATTCTGGAACTCCAGGAAGATGCCCCTCTTCGCACGCTCGTTAGGCTTGAGCTCCTTTATGCTCTCTCCATCAAGCAGTATGTCGCCCTCCGTTATCTTCAACTGAGGATGGCCCATGATCGCCTTTGCAAGCGTCGTCTTTCCCGAGCCGTTCGGCCCCATAAGGACGTGCTGCTCGCCGTCCTTTATGGTGAGGCTTACGCCCTTCACTATCTCCTTCCCTTCAGCTTCCACGTGCAGGTTCTTTATCTCCAGTAACATCCTATCATCTCTTGTTGCTGCCTCCCATCCAGATATTCCTTGGGGTTATATCCGAGATTATTCCGAAGGCCTTAGTATCAAGCTTGTCGAGCATGACCGACATCGCGATCTCTTTTATCACCGGGTCGTCGATCCTCGATATGTACTTCGCTATGAACGCAGTAACGAAGAGCTTCCTCGCCTTCTCCTCGTCAATTCCCCTTGAGGTCAGATAGAAGAGCGCGTCCTCGTCTATCGGGGATGTCGCTGCTGAGTGCGTTGCCTTTACCTCGTTGCTGTAGTCTATGGCCATGTCGGGAAGCGCGTCTATGTGCGCATCCTTGCTCAGTAGAATGCCGCGTTCCGTTATCCTCGAGTTGGCTCCCTTTGCCATCTCGCTGACCTTGGCGAATCCCTTCAGCATGCACTTTGATGCATCGTCGAGCACGACCCCCGAGTTGAGGTCCGCGATGCTGTACGGTGTCGAGTTCAGTATGATCGTGTTGAGGTCAAAGTTCTGCGATACGGACCCGTATGCGAACTCAGTCACATCGATCCTGCTCGAATGTCCGTGCGAGTCGAGTATGCCAACGGCCTTGGTCGCACTGCCTCCGCAGTAGATGTAGTTTGCGTTTATCCTCGCGCCGTCCACCGCGTTCGCCTTGCACAGGTTCAGCACGGATGTCTTCTCATTCTCGTTGTGCAGCGCGTTCAGCTCCACCTCCGCGCTCCTTCCTGCGGAGATCTCATGCATTACCGAGACCGTTGAGCCCTCCCTGGAGTTCGATGCGTATATCTCGGAGAGTCTGAGTCCCGACCCCTCCTGCAGCGTCACGATGATCTGGACAGAGAGGCTTCCGCTGTTTGCGAAAAGTATGTCGAACTTCTCCTTCGATCCCTTGGGCATCTCTATCAGAACGAAGTACTGCGCATGCCCGTTTACATAAGCGGCAAGCTTGCTCTCGACACTCCTGAAGATCTTGCTCTCCCTTACTCTGTCATCGGTCTCCTCCGCCTTTACTATCCTTATCATGCCGTTGAGGCTCTTTGCAGAAGAGTCGGTGATGACCGCATCGAACTTTATTCTTGTCTTCTCGGAGATGAGGTCTACGAAGGAGTCTATCCCGTCCGGTCCGGTCCCGTACTTCTCCGGGAGCGGTATGCTGACGCTATACTTCTTGTACAGGTCGTTGCCCTCGTAAGGCAGCGATTGGTAATACTGTGTAGCCTCGTTTACAAAATCTGCATAAGACAACTTAAGCACCTGCTAATTAGCCTATTCCCTTGCTCGTGTCGAGCTTTATCAGTCTCTTGAGCTCGAGCGAGTACTCCAGAGGGAGCACCTTCGTGAGGTCGTCTATGAATCCCAGGACTATCATCGCTATCGCGTCGTCCTCCGGAATTCCCCTAGACATCAAGTAGAATATGTCGTCATCGCTTATCTTTCCGACCTTGGCCTCGTGGCTTATCACCGCGTCGCTCCTGTTTATCTGGTTGTACGGGTAGGTGTTAGTCTTCGCATGCTCATCGAGCAGCAGAGCATCGCACGAGACGTGCGCCTTTACGTTCGCAGCATTCTTCGCAATGTGCATGAGCCCACGGAACGAAGTGACTCCGGTACCCTTCGAGATGCTCTTCGAGACTATCTTCGAGGTCGTGTTTGAGGCGAGATGGTAGATCTTGCCTCCGGAGTCCTGAATCTGTCCGTCCCCTGCTATCGCTATCGAGAGGACCTCTCCGCGCGAATGTTCTCCCTGCAGGTATATTGAGGGATACTTCATGTTCACCTTACTGCCTATATTCGCGTCGATCCAATCGACCCTTCCATTCTTTGCAACGTGTGCGCGTTGCGTGACAAGGTTGTAAATATTCTTTGACCAATTCTGAATTGTTACATATCTTATGTGTGCTCCTTCAAGTGCGACAAGCTCCACCACTGCGGCATGGAGAGAATCCTTTTTGTATACGGGCGCGGTGCAGCCCTCCAAATAGCAGACATCTGCCCCTTCATCCGCGATGATAAGTGTTCTCTCGAACTGGCCGGAGTTCATTGCATTTATTCTGAAATAAGCATTTAGCGGCATCGGGACCTTTACGCCCTTTGGAATGTAAATGAAAGAGCCGCCACTCCACACTGCAGTATTCAGTGCAGCGAATTTGTTGTCGGTGGGCGGTATTACTGTCCCCCAATACTTCTTGAATAATTCAGGATATTTCTTTATAGCAGTGTCAGTATCTGTAAATATAATCCCTAGCCTGTCAAGCTCCTTGTTTACGTGGGAGTAGACGACACCGCTGTCGAACTGCGCCTCTGCCCCCGCGAAGAACTTTCTCTCCGCTTCAGGAACCCCAAGCTTGTCAAACGTGTCCTTTATCTCCGGAGGCACGTCCTCCCAGTTCTTCGCCTCCTTGCCCTTCGGCTTCAGGAAATAGTAATACTCGTTGAAGTCTATGTTGCTGAGATCCGCTCCCCATGTAGGCATCGGCTTGCTCCGGAAGACCCGAAATCCCGTAAGCCTCTTCTCTAGCATCCACTCCGGCTCGCCCTTTATCTTTGAGATCCTTCTTACGACCTCCTCGGACAGGCCCCTCGGGAACTCGTCGTACTCGACGTTCTTGCTGAATCCGTACTTCTGTATGTACTCGGACTTGTCAGCCATCTCTTCTATTCCTTCGTTTACCATAAACCCGCCTAAGCCTGCTCAGCCTTGGAGAACTTGCAGTTGAAGTAGTTCTCCTTATGGCATACCGTGCAGATCGCCGTATTGGCAGCTTCTCCTCTTCCCTCCGCAATCCTGCCTATCTGCTCCCTTATTGCAGATACATCGATGCTCTTCTCCATCTCCTTTATCCTTGACGAGTACCTTCCCTTCACATACTTGCTGACCGCGGCTTGGGCAACTCCCAGGTATCCCGCTATCTCGGTCTCGGTGAGCTCGTACCTGTACCTGAGCTCCTTGGATATTATGGCTCTCGCTGCTGGTATTATCAGTTTTGTCGCCCTCATGTAGCCGTTGGCCGTAATCATACCCCTTTATAACTCGGTTATAGTATCATCTACTAACAACTTTATATACCTTGTTGCAGAGGGTATGTACGGTAAGGCCTATGTCCGATCAAACTGCTGCTGCCGATTTATACAGGACGCTCCTCGAGAAGCTCATAGGCGAGGTAACATCCACCTCAAAGGTGGTGCTTATGAGGGGGCTCACCGAGATTGTCGATGATCCCGGGGTGCAGGCGCGACTCTCGGACAACAGGCTAGTGCCTTACATATATGTGGTGGGGTTCCTGAGCTTCTGCGCCAGGGACGTCACCAGGGAGAGCATCTCATCAACGCTCAATGCCATGGGGGTAGATCCAGACCCCTCGCTTCTTGACATTATCATGGGCGCAAAGCCGAAGAGCCATCTTGTATATCTTTACTGCGCATACACACTGGTTGCCATGGGAAAGGGGGCCGACCAGGCAAAGGTCATGGCCTTCGCAAAGGCGTTCGGCATCACTCCCGACCAGGAAGCGGCAAGGGAGGCGCTCGAGATATTCGAGGACAAGTACAAGCCGAAGTGATGGCTTTGCCATTCGGTCGCAGAGTGCGCAAGACAGTTTCTACTTCAACGCTATGGCAGGATACCGATGGATGAGAACGAGCTCCTCAAGAAGTACAACGGCATATACCTTGACATAATAATGAAGTACAGGGAGTACATAGAGGAGCAGGAGAACCTCTATGTCGCCGAGCTGCCGAAGCTAGTGACACCATCCGATGATGCGGTAAAGGCCCTTGCCACAACGATCGCTTCGAAGTTCAATGAGTACATATACGAGGAGAACTTTCCCGACGCCGCGAATCTCGCGTACGAACACGTGAGGGACTCTATAGCAAACATCACTCTCCCAATACAGTTCTGGCTCAGGCCCGGACAGGCGCTCACGCACGGCGCGGGAGACCTATTCGACAAGGCGGTACTCCTGTGCAGCATACTAATCGCGCTAGGAAATCCGTCATCGAAGATAGTCATCGCCATCGATGATAGCACAAGGCACATGTCCGTCTACTTCGAGTTCAATGGAAGGATAACGGCAATGGATCTTGAGAAGGGGGTGGGCAAGTTCGAGAATAGGGAGTCGATGCTCAGGAGCCTGGGAATAAGCGACAAGAGCGAAGCTACCGCCTATGAGTTCAATGACAAGATGTACATCGATCTGACGTGACTACTTCTCGCTCCTGTGAAGCTTCATCCTCTTCCTTGCGATCTTCCTGAGCCTTGCCCTCTTTGCAACCTTCCTCTGCCTCTTCCCGATCCGTCTCTTCTTCTTGCTTACCGATCTCTGCATATACACACCAATAACTCTTCACTTCTTGCCCTTTCTCTTCTTCAATGAAGCATCACTTGTTATCCGGGCCGTGTCAAAGGGATTAGGCTTGCCCCGAATGCCTCCCGACTTTGATATATTTCTGAAGCCCAGCGCCATCAGCGCGAAGACGACAATGAAGACTACTGTCCCGAGCGGGTTTATCAGGTTGAGCACCGCCCCGAGCGCGAGGCCGTATCCGTAGTACCTGAGCTTGTTTGCCGAAGCCGCTTTGGAGATGTAGCCAAGCACCATCATGTAGAACAGGAATCCCACAAGCATGAGCACGAAGGCCACGATGCTCAAAGAAGCCGGCCCAATGAGCTCTATTACGAGTGCCACAATTATGCACACAGAACCATAGTATCCGTACCTGACGGTCTTCTCATCCTTATACTCCTTGCCGAAAGCAGAGAATGAGAGGGCGAGCAGCACGACCCCCGCAATCTCAATGAGAAGGTCTGCTATTATCGGCACTAAAAACTGTCCCAGCACCGTCGTGGCCGCGTTCTGGGCCTGCTGCACTACCTGCGTACCATTTATCGAATTGCTCCCGAGACCGTTGGCTCCGACGGCAGAAGGATAGACCGCCGCGAGCACCGTTACCGTGATAAATAATCCTATTGCAAGCATCAGTACCATGCTGAGGAGCATGAGTAGGGAGCCGAAGATTCCCAGTCTCGGTCCATTGCTTAGATCCATCGAATTCACGATTAGTTATCATGGCACTTATTATAAAAAGGTTGGCATGGTCCTTGCATATTTAGGGGGTTGACATTTACATAAGACCACCATCGTAAAGGCACATGACCGATCACATCAGATAACTGATCAGGTATGCGGTAATACAAGACTGGATATGTATTGCCACCCTTTTCATCCCGATTACTCTGTTCTTTGCAAGTCCGAATACCCTACTTAACCTCGAAAAGATCCTCTCAATTGCCCGTCTTCCCCCATATTCTGGATCCTTGGGAACCCCTAATTTCTATGCCCCCTTCCATTGGCAGAGATGACCGCCTTCACTTCGTTTTCGTGAAGTTCTTTGTATATGCGGGTTGCATCAAAGGCAGAATCTGCAATGTACTTCGCACCATGTGCAATACAAAACCCCCGGTTCGCATCATCGAACAACTTGGCGAAGAACACGGAGTCATGCCTGTTTCCAGGCGCAATGTAGAAACTCACAGGGATCTCTGTTTCTGCATCACAAATCATGTGCAGTTTATAACCAAAGAACATGTCATTGGCCTTTCCGTTTGCGTATTCCTATCCTCTTTTCGATGGAGTTCTGTCTCCTTTCTTTGCATCTCTGTCATTTCGTGAAAATGCAGATACGTCAGTACTATCCTGTGCAAGGAGACGTATCTGCTTGCCTTTCAACCTGTCCTGCAGAATCCAGTTATTCAGCTCCTCTATCATTGCAGGATCGGCACGCTCTCTGACTTTAGAGAATGTCGATTGGGAAGGCTTCTTTTTATAGCCAATAATCTTTCCAATCTTTGTACCAACGAATTCTATAAGTTCTACGTCAGTAAGATCTTCTGCCTGTCTCACTGCTAATGCTACGATGTGTTTTGCAAACTTCTTTGTATGCCCATATACCTGCACGATTACTCGTGCTGCGGCACAGACTTCCGGTATTTTATTCTCCAATTCTTCTATTTTCATGTTAACTTTTCTCCTGGCAAGGCGGCCGGTACACATCGTATCGGCTGCCAGGAGCTCTATTTCTAACCGATCTACGACTACAAAAAGAGAAGAGAAAACCCCCCGAGGACACTTGAACGTAAAGGTATTTAATTTGTCAAGTCCCTACTTGCATATGCCAAGATAAATCGTCTAATGGCTTAGAACAAAGTATAGAAAATGTTTATTAATGGTGTCAAACGATGGAATACCGTAAGGTAATAAGATGCGATCAATTTTTGCACATAGAGTGGGAACAGTAGATATGAGTGATACGACCAAGACACTAGATGCCTTGAGAAGGATCCACCAGTCTCAACAGCCCGAAGAGCAGAGTGCAGATAAGGAAGGTTTCCTGAAAAGGCTTACAAGGTATGATCGAAAGAATGATAATGTAAGATCAAGATTCATGGTCAATGCAGGCCGGATAACAGCCGCATCTGTAGGGGCTATCGGGTTTGTACTTAGTGGAGGTGTATCACCAACATATAGCGGTGCAACAACCTACGCATCTACAAGCGCCACCTCTCAGCCTGCAGCAGAATGCACGCCTGCATATACTCCTGTATATAATCCAGTTCAGCCACCGCAACTCTGCCTCTCAGTCTCTCCGGTCTCCCAGAGCGGGGTGAGCACAGGTTCTTCCATAACGGTCGGGGTGAGCACGGGTTCCTCCGTAATGGCAAATGTAAACAGCATAAACCCCGGGTCACTACCAATTACTGTTAACTCACTGGTTGTACTTAATGAGATTAGCGGCGAGCTTGTAACGCAGATATGGAACGGAAAGGTGGTACAGTCTCAAACTCCGAATGAGGTCACTGTTACTCCGGTGTCTTCTCTAAGCTATGAGCTCACATTCAACGTTCCAGGCGAATATAACATCTATGCGATACAGGAGAATGGTTATGATGCCGGCTATTCAAATCTTGCGCAGGTAACAGTCACACCTAATGCACCCACGCTCACGTCACAGACCTACACTAACATAACCCCCGGAGATTCGGTATCGTTCAGCTACGGCGGCGGTGGTGCGGGATGCACGTACTCGTTTGCGGTGACCGATCAAAACGGCAGGAACGCGCTTACCACACTTGTGACCGACCCGAACAACAACACCCAGCAGGATGAGGTTATGATAGGCAACAGCGATACCCCGAATACACTGGTGCTGTTTACATCTGACTTCGCCCCGTTGGGTAGTTATACCGTAACAGTCACGTCAAGCTGCGATGGGGTCTCGGCATCTGCATCATCGACATTCACGATGTTCCAGCTGGTCTCCGGAGGAGGAGCCCCAAACGTATGCAGCGCTGCGCCAGTGAGCACGACCGGGTTCGGCCTGGGATCTGAAATAGGGGTCATAAACGTCGACACGACCAACAAAGTGATCGAAGTAGTAGTCTCTGGAAATCCCAATGAGAATCTGGCAGTGAAGCTCACCGCAGGCGCGAACGTGATGTACTGCGACATGACTCTTGACAATAATGGCAACGGGCAGCTCAACATCGTCTCTAACGACGTCAGCTTCCAGAAGCTGAACGGCCAGAACGTCGACCTGACGCTGA